>JBBSIX010000246.1:0-5280 GCA_038231875.1 Chloroflexia bacterium
TACACGCCCTATATCAAGTCTCGTTACGAAGAAAAGGTGCAGCTAGAGCGTATTCCCGGATACAGAGCTAGACGCTGGGTATGAGCGAAATGAATTGGCGCAGCCAAGAAGGGGTGAGCGTACTCACTCGTGGCTGAACCGGTTCCGGCGACTGCTCATCAGGTGGGAGAAGAAGAAGAGCAACTATGAAGCTATGCTACACCTCGCTTGTGCCTTCATCTGCTTCCGTGCTAGTGAACTTTTCGTATAGGCTCTTAGTCAGGCCAATCAGCGCGCTTACAGATGCCACGAGTAGAACGGGATAGCCACCAGCGTGACCAGCAGGCTCCCCAGGAAAAAGATCGAGGCACGTGAACCTTTTGCCCGATCCGTGTCTTCCTTGTCCGCCCTCATCTTACCCATGTGGGCCAGGCCCACTGCCGCTATCATGACGACCGGGTGGATGTATCCCAGGTAAAGGCCGTCTCCCCAGCGAGCTTGCAGCAGCCATAACGCCAGCCCGATGAGCAGTTGAACGTCCATGGAGATGGTAAAGAAAAGGGCCGTCCTGTCGCTCACCGCATTCCAGGGCCGCCTACCGGTTGCAGACAGAAGCGCGAGAACCACAGCAAACACCGCTGTGAGCAACACAACCCATCGCCAGAGGCTGTGAACAGCGACCAACCAATCGACCATTTCTTCTCCCGTGAGGCTCGGTGGCCCCACAATATACCACGTCCCACGTACCGCGCCACACGTACCACGCCACACGTACCGATGCCTGCCTTACCCAAGCAGTTGGAGCAGCGCACGCCGAAACAGGCCGCGCAGCAGAGGCGCTTTATAGCCGTTCTGCGAAAGCGGCGAGGCATCAGCCGTGAGCGCTTCCGCTAATTCGCGGTAGTCCAGACCGGACACGCGGCTACCCCTCAAGTCATGCTCGACTCGGTGTGCGCGGAACGGTATGGGGGCCACCCCTCCCAGGGCTATGCGCGCCTCCTTTACCGTATCACCTTCCACTTCGACATAGAGTGCCACGCTCGCCAGCGCGAACGCCCACGCGGCGCGAGGCATCGCCTTGAGATACAAAGAACGGCTGCCCGGCTGCGGGGCAGGCAGCAGCACGCCGGTTATAACGCCGTTCGCCGGCAGCGTAGTGAAGCTACGACGCTCATCGGTGGGAAGTGCAAACAGTTCTTCGAGCGCCATATCGAAAGGCCCGCCCGGCGCTTCGCCCTCCACCCTCGCGTTCAGAGCAAGCAACGCCGGCGCAGGATCGGAGGGGTGTGCGCTCACACAGAAGCTTGTGCCGGGGGCATTCAGGAAGATGGCATGCTTCTCATTCTCCCCGTTGCGCGCAAAGCAAACCTCTCCCCCCTTGAGCCTGCATGGTTGGTCCCCTCGATAGTACCAGCACCGAGTCTGCTGCAACAAGTTGCCGCCTATCGTGCCCATGTTGCGAAGCTGCGGTGTTGCGGCCAGGTTGCACGCATCGGCCAGCGCACGATAGTCCCTCCCCACCCTCTCATTGGAGGCGAGCGCGCTCAGAGGCGTGAGGGCATGTATCAGCAGCCCTCCTCCCTGGGATTCGATGCCCGCACGCGGTTCCCAGGTCGTTATGTCAACTAAGGTCGAGGGGTTGACAATCTCCTCTTTCATCAACGGCACCAGGTCGGTGCCTCCGGCCAGGATTACCGCCCCCTCGGTCGCTGCGAGGGCGCTTACAGCTTCGCCGGGGGTGCCGGCCTTTGTATACGAGAAATTGTTCATAGTCAGGTGTGAACTCTCCGGTTACGACTCGGTTTGGTTGCGGTTTTTTAGAGCCTCAAGCAATCTCGCCGGGGTGATGGGCAACTCGTACACACGCACCCCGGTTGCATCATACACTGCGTTGGCGATGGCCGCCGCAGTGGGAATTATAGGCGGCTCACCCGCGCCTTTGGAGCCGATGTGGTTGGCGGCTGTGTCGGCGAGGTTCACGGCGCCCACCAACATCTGGGGCGCGTCGGCCATAGTGGGGATTTTGTAATCCTCCAGGTTTGCGTTCACCACAACCCCCAGGTGTTCGTCCACCCGCCGCTCTTCCGTGAGACCGTAGCCCAACCCTTGCAGGATGCCGCCGTAGAGTTGGCTACTCAGGCCCTTCGGGTTGAGCACACGCCCCACATCGTGTACGGCCACCACCCTCAGCACGCGCACCTGCCCGGTTTCCTCGTCCACCTCCACGTCGGCGATCTGCGCGCCCCAGGTTCTGAGCGGCTCAGTGGGGTTCGGCCCCCGGAAGCCCTTGCCCAGGATCATGTAGTCGCCTATCTCCGAGATGATCTCCTCGATGCTGCGCCGGCTTTCTTCGCGGCCTTCGATGGTGACAAAGCCCTCTTTGACCTCCAGTTTGCCTGCCGGTGTCTCGAAGAAGTAAGATGCGATGTCGAGCAATTGCCGTCGAGCATCCTGAGCTGCCGAGCGCACCGCCGGGCCGACCGAGGGCACCGTGATGCTGCCCCAACTCGCGGGGGCGAACGGGCCCTTCTGCGTATCGCCGAGCCGGAAGCGCACCTGCTCAAGCAGCACGCCCAATTCCTCGGCCACCACCTGGCTGAGAGCCGTCTTGACCCCCGTGCCGATGTCCTGAGTGGCGCACATCACCTCCACCGTGCCGTCGGAGTTGAGACGCACGATTGCGTGGGCAGGCGGTCCGCCGCCGCCGCTCCACACCTGGCTCGCCATGCCGGTGCCCCGCTTGAGGTTGGAGGGCCGGTACCGAACCGGAGCAGTCGAAAGAGCGCGCCCAGCCTCGGCATGCTTCTCAAGAGCCATGTCGTAGCACTGCAACAGGTTCTTGGCAGTATATTCGCTATCCGATACCTGGTCCTTCTCGGCGTGGTTCTTCTTGCGAAACTCTACGGGGTCCATATTCAACTGCCTGCAAAGATCGTCCACAGCCGACTCAAGGGGGAAAGTGCCCTCGACGAAACCCGGAGCGCGAAAGGCCGCATGGGTGCCCAGGTTGGTACGCACACCCAGCGTTTTGGTCCGCACGTTTCGGCAGCTATAAAGCTCCTTAGCAGGCCCTGCCACCGCCCCGGCCCACATGCCGTATGCTCCCATATTGTAGAGCACTTCCAAGTCTATCGCCGTGAGCGTGCCATCCTTTTTCGCTCCGATCTTCAGGCGCTGCACAGTCTCGCCGCGGTTGCCTGTCAGCAGGTTCTCCTCATGCCGGTTCAGCATAAGCTTCACCGGGCGACCCGTCGCTTTGGCGAGCAAGGCCGTCAGCACCGGCGTCTTGAGGGTCTGCCCTTTGCTGCCGAAGCCCCCGCCCATGAACTCGGATATCACGCGCACCTTGCTGAGGGGCACCTTCAGGGAGGTAGCCACGCGGCCCCGCACCCCGAACAGGTACTGGGTCGACTCCCAGATCGTAAGCTCGTCCCCCTCCCAGGCTGCCGCCGCGCCGTGCGTCTCAAACGAATTGTGCAGGGCAGTCGGCGTGCGATAAGTAGCCTCTACCACAACATCGGCAGACTTGAAGCCTTTGTCAACATCGCCCCGCGTGTACAGCTCGCCCTCCTCGCCGTCGTTCTTGAGAACGTTGCCTTGCGGGTGGACCTGCGGCGCGCCGGGCCGGGCTGCCGCCTCCAGGTCGGTGACGAACGGCAGCGTTTCGTACTCCACCGTGATCAGCTTGAGGGCGTCCCTGGCGGTGTCCAAGTCGTCTGCCGCCACTACAGCCACTTCCTCGCCCGCAAAGCGCAACTCCTCATCGAACAGCTTGCCGGCGCCCCCGTACCAGCCGATATCGGGCGCATTTTCTTTGGACAACACGGCGCGAACGCCCGGCAACTTCTCCGCCTCCGAAGTGTCGAGGCTCACCAGACGAGCGTGCGGGTGCGGGCAGCGCAACACGGCAGCGTACAACATACCGGCGGGCTGCACATCATAGGTGTACTTGGCCGCACCCGTCACCCGTTCGCGGCCATCCACGCGGTTCGCGGGTTTGCCGACTTGTGTAAACTCGCGCCCCTCCTCCCAAACAGGTGGTTCTTCCCCATCTACAACCACCGTCTCCTCGTAGACGCGACCCTCTACTTCAATTTTGGTCTTGACAATGCGCGCCATCTTTAGCTCTCCTTCGCTGCCGGCCGCCCGTGCCTCTACGCCTCTTTGCCCTGTTCTGCGGCCTGCTCAATGGCGTCCGCTATGCCGCTATAGGCTCCGCACCGGCACAGGTTGCCCGCCATGTAAGCCGTTATCTCCTCGCGGCTGGGAGCGGGGTTGTCATTGAGGAGGGCGGTCGCCGATACAAGTTGGCCGGGAGTGCAAAAACCGCACTGGAAGCCGTCGCAGTCTATAAAAGCCTGCTGCAAGGGCGACAGTGTGCCGTCCGGCCCAGCCAGCCCCTCGACCGTGGTGATCTGTGCGCCCTCGCAGGTTACGGCCAGCGTCAAGCAGGAAAGCACCGGCACGCCGTCCAGCAGCACTGTACATGCCCCGCAGTGGCCCATGTCGCACACCTTTTTTGTGCCGGTCAGCGATAGGTCCTGCCGCAGCAGATCGAGCAAGGTGCGCCGGTTGGGTACGGGAACCCGGTAAGCCTCTTTATTGACCGTGACCTGTATCTCCTGACGCTGTATACTTTGCAATTTCGTTCTCCCCTTCGTGAAATCACACCCGCGAGGCAGGGACCGACGAACCGCCCAAGACCTGCCTCCAGGGGCTACTTAACGTCGAGTGTAAAGTCCGTAAGGATCACCTGGCCGCTGTACCCAAGCTCAAGCCACATCTTGTAAAAACCGGGGTGTGGGAACGTGTAGGTAAAAGCAACTTCCGGGCCATAGCCTATTGCGGGCGGCACGGCCGGCGTGCCCAGCACCGACGATTGGGGAGTTTGCTGCACCGGCAGCAGGGTCGCCACAGGCTTAGCCGTGACGCTAGCCAGGGCGTTTGCCGCCTGGGGCATGAGAGTAGGCGGGGGCAGTGTGGCGTTGGGCGCACTCATCTTTTGGTCGCTGCCGCTTATGTCGCCCGAACTGGGGAAGCCTCCGGGTTGGGTCTGAGCGCTGCCCTCGACCGGGATAACACCGGGCTTAAGTACGTGCGCTTCAGAGGCTCCCGACAGGTGGTCCAGGGCCGGGCGGCCCCCCTCGCCGGCAGATGCTTCGCCCGCATCTACTATCCACAGGTGGCCCGGCTCGCCCAGGTAGGGCGACAGGCTCCTTACCGGGTAGCCGCGCTCGGTGACGCGGAACAAGAGTTGCGTCGGCTGCTTCGATTGCCATTCGCCGGTGTGCAGCAGCTGCA
>JBBSIX010000247.1:0-5226 GCA_038231875.1 Chloroflexia bacterium
CAGTCTGCTGTAGTGTGATTGCTTCGTCGGGAGGCGGCGCTGATGGGGCCTCGCTGAACGAAAACAGGTCCAGCTGACCCGCTTGACTTGCCTCAGAGATCCGGCCTGCATCTTCCTGTGCCCACTTGACCCACACAGGCAGGGCTGAGAGGAGCGCGTCACGGCTGCGGAGCTTGCCGCCGAGGTTGTCGCATGCGCCGGAGCGCACCAGGCCGTCCAGTTGGCCCGGCAGCAATCCGGCTTCCACCGATGCGCGGCTCAGGCTCTCCAGGTCGGCAAAACCACCGGAGGGGCGAGCCGCAACAAACCTCTCGGCAACAGCCGTATCCCACCCCGGCAACGCTGCCAGGCCCCACGTCACGGCCCAAGCCGGCCCATCGCGCTCGAGGCTAGGCAAGGCGCTGCTGTAGGCGGCCTGCGGCGGCCTGAGCGCCACCCCAAGCCTCCCGGCTTCCGATGCCGCCTTCTGCACAGATATGCCACCCGCCGGAGCCGTACACAGCACGGCTGCAATGAAGCCGGCAGGGTGCATCTCTCTGAGGGCGGCTAGCCGGAGGGACGTTCTGCCCCAGGCTTGCGCCGCGCCTATCGATTGCAGGTGCGCGGCAGAGGCGGCCAGCGCCTTCCACAGAGCCTGCGCGCCTTCCTCGTCAATTTGCCGCTCGGCGCAACCCCGGCTAAAGCGCACCCTCCATTCCCCGCCGGCTGCCTCGTCCTCTGCGAGCATCGCACGGCGTAGCTTGCCGGCTTCGGCTGCCCCGATACCTGCTGCTGCCCAGGCGACGGCACGAAACTGGTCCACGTAGAGGAGCGCGCCGTCAGTATCGGCGGTCTTTTCAGCCCACACAGCCGGTTTGGGCGCGTCGAACGGCTTGCCAGCGCCCAACGAGCGGGCTACGATGGCGGATATGGTTTGAGGTGTGATGTCGCCTGACCGTCCCTTTAGGGCAGAGGCGGAGATGTAGGGTATGCCCAGCAGTTCGCCCCTGGCGATGGCGGCTGCGGCTCCCTCGTGAAGCTCCAGGCCGTCCAGCGTGTCGGGCGCGTCTGCCGCCAGGCCGGGCACAGGGTAGCGAGAGGCTAGCGCGAGGGCGCCGGACAGCAGGGCGAGCGCGGCGGAGGGCCGCAGCGTCAGAGCAGGCAAGCCTAGGTAGGCCACCGCTTCTTCGGACCAGGGAACCCACTCCCCACCGCCCAGTAAAGGAACCCACAGGGGCAACTCTTTTGCCCAGGGCGACACGAGCAAGGTGTCGGGGTCGGGCTTGAAGGTGAGGGGCGCGCCACGCAGCGACAAGGCCAACTGCGCCGGAGAGCCGGCCTCAGCGCCAACGAGGGCCTCCCAGCCTTCCGAGATAACTCTGAAGGCAACTGGCCTGAGTTCCCGACTCATACTCTCAAATGTCTGTGAGGCGGCCCACAGTGCGGTGAGCGGGTCTATATCAACCGGGCAGGCCGCCTTTGCCGCTCGGCCCCTGCCGTACTCCTTCGCCATGTCGGCGAGCAACCCGGCGTGCCTGTTGGCAGGCACTTCCACGCCGGGCAGGGGTTGCGCGGTTTGCCGGCTCTCGTCTCCTCCCTGAATAGGAGGCTCCTCGCCTGGGCCGGAGGTATCAGGCGATGTTACGTCCAGCCCCAGAGCCATGCCGAGTAGAGAACCGTCTGCCGTGCCGAGGGGCGCACCCAGGAGGGGCGTTTGCTTGCCCAGGCCGGCGAGGGCGGTCCAGGCGGGGAGCGTACCTCGCCTGTCTATCGCCGAGAGTTCGGCCCGCAACTGCGCCTGCACAGCATCGGGCAGGCTCTCGGTTCGCAACAGGCGGCGCAGCCCCTTTTCGGCAAGCTGCTCCAGGTGGGCGCGCTCATCCGGGTTGCCCTCTGTGCCGCATGTGTGCAGGTAGCCTACCTCCGAGCAAAGTGCGGCTATGCGTCCGGCGTTCTCCACAGCCTCCGGCCACCGGCCAAACAGGCCGGCTACTTCAGCCGGGGGCCTCAGATATTCGCCGGCGGAGGCATAGGGTGCGCTATCCACAGGCCAACCCGCCCGTCCCCTCGCCGCCAGCAACGCCCTGTACGATAGCGTATCTTCGGGGCGCAGATAGCGTGCCGTGGGCATCGTCAGGAGGGGCAGGCCCATCTGCTCGGCGGCCAAAGCTGCCCGCTCCACGAGCGCCTTGCCTGCGTCACCGGCGGGCTGAGGCAGGCCGACAAAGGCGTTTTCCCCCAAGCGCGCCTTGATCGCCTGTACCCATTCCTCCTGGGTCGTTGTTCCCAACTCTATAAAAGGTGAGGAGGCTTCTTTGTGCCCGGCCTTCGGCAGCAGCACCAATACCAGCCCCTCGGAGTGGTCTTCCACCTGTTGCCGGGCGAGAGCATGTTCCTCTTTCGGCCAGCCGGCATAGGCGAGTGCGGCCAGCCGGGCGAGGTTCGCCAACCCCTCTTTGCTCTGGGCGAACAGGGCAACAGGCGTGCTTGCACCCTCCGCGCCCGCCGTAGGCAACCACACACTTATCTCCATACCGTAGATGGGGCGCAGTCCGGCTTTTTGCGTGGCCATGCTAAAAGCGGGCAGCCCGCCCAGGGGCCCTCGGTCGGCGATGCCCAGGCCGGCATAGCCCAGTTCGGCGGCAGCCCGACACCATTCATCGGGCGAGGCAGGCCCGCCCGCCGCGCTGAAATGGGTATGCAAGTGGAGGTAGGTAAAGCCGCTCATGCAAGGCTGATTATATAACGGCTTTTGGCCTGGTGGATTGGCTGTGGAAAGCCTGGGGGGTTGAACACTTGCCAAGGATCGCCCTGCTTGACTTACCGGCCCAGCGCGCCTATAATGTGGGCGCACCACGGCGAAAACCCATAGCACCAATAGGAGGAAAGCAGCTTTATGAAGGAAAGGATATTTGGTCGCGCATGGCGTGCGCTGGCATTGACGGCTCTGGCCGTCCCCATTTTGTCGGCCTGCGGCGCGGCGGCAACCCCCACCGTTGTTGAACCCACAGCCACTACCATGATGGAGGCTCCCACCGCGACAACCGCCATGATGGAACAGCCAACAGCAACAACCGCCATGATGGAGGGTACAGCCACCACAGGCATGATGGAAGCGACGGCTACCACAGGCAGCGCGATGGGCGGCAAGCTCAAGGTAGGCCTTGTGACCGATGTGGGCCGCCTCAACGACAAGTCGTTTAACCAGTCGTCCTGGGAAGGCGTGCAGCAGGCCGAGAAAGACCTGGGGGCCGAGATCAAGGCGATAGAGACCACCGACACGAAGGACTACGATAGAAACATCCAGCAGTTCGTTGACCAGAATTACGACGTAATCGTCACAGTGGGCTTCGCCCTGGGCGAGGCCACTACAAAGGCAGCCAAGGCCAATCCGAACATCAAGTTCATCGGTGTGGACCAGTTCCAGGCCGATACACTGCCCAACGTGGCCGGCCTCGTCTTTGAAGAGGACAAAGCGGGCTACCTGGCCGGCGTGCTGGCGGCCTCGATAAGCAAGTCGCACAATATCGGCGCTGTGCTCGGCACGGACGAGGTTCCCCCGGTGTGGCGCTATGGCGAGGGCTACAAAGCCGGCGCCAAGTCGGTAGACCCCAATACTACTGTGCAGACAACCTATCACAGCGACGTTGACATCTCCAAGACCTTTGTGGACCCCGACTGGGGCAAGACCACCGCTCTCTCGATGATAGACAGGACAGCGGACGTGGTGTTTGGCGCGGGCGGCTCGACCGGCAACGGCGCTATCTTCGCCGCTAAAGAGCGCAACGTTGCCGCTATCGGTGTGGATACCGACCAGTACTTCACCATCGGCGACCAGTACAAGAGCGCACTGCTGTCGAGCGCCGAGAAGCTGCTCACCCCAGGCGTGTTCAATCTTGTCAAGTCTGCCCAGGAAGGCAACTTCAAGGGCGGCAACAACACCGGCGATGTGGGCTTGGCCCCTTATCATGACTGGGCCGACAGGGTTCCCGCCGATGTCAAGGCTAAGATCGAGGCCACCGAAAAGGGCCTCAAAGACGGCTCGATCAAGACCTGCGTCTCCCCCGCAAAGGGCGCACCGGACCCGTGCAAGTAGCAATTCCTGAATAGCGCGGCTATTATAGGTTAGAAACTGGGTGGTGTAGCTTGTATAATGCAAGTAACGCCACCCTTTTTGTCGGGAGATAGCTTGAGCGTTACACCTATAGAAGTCGGGCAGCCGGCAGGCGGGCCAGGCATGCAGGCTCCGCAGCCCGCACCGCCGGCTTCATCTTCTTTGCCGGCACGCTGGGCGCAGTCGGGGCGGGCCTTTCTCGTGCCCCTGCTTGCTATCTTCACGGCCCTCGTCATCAGTGGGCTGATCATCTGGCTGACGACCGGCGACCTGATGAAGGTGATCGGGCCGGAGGGGGCCTACGCCGGGCTGTGGCGAGGGGCTGTGGGCACGCCCAAAAACATAGCCAACACCCTCATGACCTCCACGCCCTATATCTTCGCGGGGCTGGCGGTGGCGCTGGCTTTCAAGTGCGGCCTGTTCAACATCGGGGCCGAGGGGCAACTATCGGTGGGCGCAACGGCCACCGCCTTCGCCGGTTACACCCTGCCGGGGTTGCCTTTCCCCTTGCACCTGTTAGTGGCTTTAGGCGCGGGGCTGGGGGCGGGCCTGCTGTGGGGCGCGATACCGGGGGCGCTCAAGGCGTACACAGGCGCGCACGAGGTGATCATCACCATCATGCTCAACTATATCGCCCTGGGCATAGTCTCCTACCTGCTGGGCGGACCTCTGAGAGACCCCACCCCAGGCAATGTGCAGGCCCGCACCCCCCTGATCGCCCCCGGAGCCGACTTGCCCCAGCTTTTCGTGGGCACGGACTGGCAGATGCACCTGGGGGTTCCCCTCGCCCTGGTCGCGGCGGGGTTAGTCTACTTTTTCCTGGCGCGCACCACCTGGGGTTTCGAGATAAAGACGGTGGGGGCCAACCCGCACGCTGCGCGCTACGCCGGCATGAGCGTGGCTCGCAACATTGTGCTGGCGATGTCCCTCAGTGGTATGCTGGCGGGTGCGGCGGGGGCGTTCGAGGTGACGGGTGTGACGCACCGGCACGAACTGGGCTTCGGCTCAGGCTACGGCTTCGACAGCATTTCGGTGGCGTTGCTGGGGCGCACCAATCCCTTTGGCGTGGCGGCGGCGGCTGTGCTGTTCGGCGGCCTCAAAGCCGGTGCTACTCAGATGCAGTTCAACACCCA
>JBBSIX010000248.1:0-5221 GCA_038231875.1 Chloroflexia bacterium
CAGGCTCATGTCCGGCTTCGGGGGGGCGCGTGGCGGCCTCTGTCTTTTCCTCCTGCATAGCCGACATGGAACGCAGCCACGTGGGTACTTGCTGCGGCTCCTCCTGAGCGGGCTGTGCGCTTTCGCCTGCTGAGATATCGGGCGGCACAAACGGCTCTATACCTTCCAGAGCAAAGTCCCCGAAGGGCGGCTCTGGGCCGGCGGGCGCAGCAGGGGTGGGCGCGCCTGAGACGTTGGGAGTTGAGGAGCCGGCTTGGAGCGCCTCTTGCACAGTGACATCGCGCAACCAGGGCGGCAGGTCTGCACCTGCCGGTTGCGACTCGCCCTCCTCGGGCGCACCATGCACCCAGGGTATGATATGGCTCAACTCCTCCTGCTCGTACTCCTGCCCGCTACGGGAGGCGAGCGTGCCGCCAGGCTCCAGTATGCCCACTACCCAGGAGGGCGGCGGCTCGTTGGGGTCGGTCGGGGGAGGTGGCGGCTCCTCCGGTTTCTCCGGGGTTGGCTCGGCAGTCTGCTCAGTCTGCTGTGGCGCGGGCACGAGCGAAGCGGGGGGTGAGGCAGGAGGGGCTGGTTTGAGCTCGGTGGTCTGTTGAACCGCGTGATCGTGAACGGCCTGCAACCAGGGCAGCTCTACCGACTGCCCGGCGGTTTGCTCGGCGGGCTGCTCACCTGCGCCGCCCGCTGTTTCTTCTACAGGAAGCAGCGGCTCACCACACCTGGCGCAGAAGCGGCTGGTGTTGCGGTTGGCGACGCCACAGTTTGTGCAGATATTGTCCATCAGCGAGTCAGTCAAGATAGGGCCTATCGAAGCCCAGCAAAATACGCAGGCTGGTAGCTATTGCCCCGAAAGAAACGCCGAGCAGGATAGCCCTGATGCCCGCGAGCGCCGGGTAGTCCAGTATCCAGTCTTTGGCGCCGGCCACAAGGTCCATCGGCGGTATGCCGCTGAAGGGGGCCTGGCCGACGATTACGACCAGCGCTACCGACAGCAGCACAACAGCCTCGCGGCTGCCCATGCGTGGGGCGCGGAAAAGGGCGGTAGTCAGGAAAAAAGCCAGGAGGCTGAACACCGAGGCCCCCAAAGGCTGGTATATCCATTGGAACACCCAGGCTACCGCAGGGTCGCCCGGCCCCGCACCGCCCAACAAGCCCAACCCTACCACCACCAATGCGCTGCCCACCAACACCAGGCTGTAGGGCCAACCCGTATCGCGCCTGGCTACGCGGGTGAGGTGGACCTTTATAAGGTTGCCCAGCCCCACCAGCAGGGCAAACCCCACCAGTACCGCCACCCACTGCGCCAGCGTGCCGCTCAGGTTGGCGAGGGAGCCTCGCGTAAAGAAGCCCAGGATAGTTATTATCCCTGCTATGTAAGCGAGAGCAAGGTTGAGTACTGTTATTACGATAGAGCCGATGCGGTTGGTCATATTGCTAGGGGTACAAGCTAAAGAACTGCTGCCAATTTTGGCCTATGAGATTGACGGCGATGAAGCCGGCGATGATCAGCACAATAACGATCCATCTCAGGCCATCCTGGGCCAGCAGAGAGGCTACATGGCTGTTGCGGCGCTCCAGGTACGCCCCTGAAGCGAATATCTCCTCGCCTATCAGGGTGTGGTCCGCGCTGATTGACATCAGGGCCAGGGCCTCGTAGTTGGACGACCCTGCCACCTGCTGCGCGCCCTGTCTGCGCTGCGCCTCCATGATCAGCAGCACCTCCGGCCCGAATTGCCCGGCTATAACCGCCTGCGAGACGTTTGTTTGGTCCACTATGTCGGCCACGCGGGCGGCGTAGGCGAGGGGGTCGTTGTGTGTGAGGAAGCGCGCCCCGGCCTCCTCGCTCTCTACCGACCACCCGGCCCGGCGATAGCCTCGGCGCACGGCGTTATCGCTCAGGGCATAGGCGACGGCATCGTTGGTGGTGGCCTGCACAGGCGCACCTGTAATGGCGCCCACGCGGGACATCGCCTCTACTATTGTCATGCCCGCGAGCGTACTGGCGGTAGTCACCCCTTGTGTGCCCACGCCTCCGCTGCCGGGCGAGGTGTGTACGGCATTACCTGTTTCGGCGGCGCTTGCCAGCCCTTCTCGGGTAGCGTCGTACCCACGTATAGTGCGAAGTGGGAAGAAGCGTCCTTTGCCGGGACGGCCCCACCCTGCGGCCCACAGATATATCACAAACAGCACAAGGAACACCAGCAGCAGGCCCAGCATGATGTACAGCGCGTCTCCGTAGGCGGGAGTGAAGTTGCTAAGGTCCATATTGCTTACCTTTCCTGCCCGTTGGCTGCTGTTTCGACGCCGCCGGCTGGCCCGACCCCGGTCTCCAGGCGCACGATCAGTTCGTCGAGGCCGCCGTCGCGCTCAAGCAAGCCCGCCAGCCCCGGCACTGAGAACGGCCCCCGGCGCGCACCCAGCCCCAGGCCCTCGATGAAGGGCTGGAGCGCCCAAAGCGCCTGCCCACCGAACCACGATAGCGGACGCGCTATCTGCAACGCCAACGCAGCAGGAACCACGAGGCCCGAAGCCTCTATCGCGCCTGCGACTGCCTCGACATCCTGCTTCTTAGCCTCACTTGCCTCGTCGTGTGCGGCCTGTCGAGGCACAAGGGGGCTTGACCCCTCGCCGGCGTTGGGTGCGGCTGGTTTCCTGTGGAGTTGTTTGAAGCTGAAAGAGAGCTTTGGGAACAGCATGGGCCAAACCTTTGCCAAGCCTTGCATAGCCTTTGCATAGCTGCGGTCTTGGCCCATTATAGACGTGCCCCTGCGCTCAGTCAAGCCGTTGCACTATGGGGAAGGGATGTGCAAACAACGGCGGATTTCGCGTTTTGGGCGAAGTGTGAAGGGCGTTATCCTTCCTCCAACTGCTCAGGGCCTAGTATCCTGTCGGTTATATAGCCTGCCAGCCAGGTAGCAATCGAGGTGAGCGCCAGGGCGAGCACCCCTTTCAACAGCCGGCGCATTGTATCTTCGTCCATTTTGTAGTACCTCCTTCTGTGTATGTGTTAACTATATACTACTATCTCACACCGTGAGCGTCCGTTCTTGTGTAAGTGTTCAGACTTAGGGTGGAGAACTCGTGGGAGATTCACTGTAGGGGCCACGAGTCCTCCACACCAGGTCTGAACACTTGCCGTTACGACGTCAGCTTCTCCAGGCGGTCAACAAAGCCTTCCAGCACGCTGAAAGCCCGCTCGACGGGTTCGGGGGAGGACATGTCTACCCCTGCCGCCTTGAGGGTATCGAGGGGATATAGGGAACCGCCAGCCTTGAGGAAACCTTTATAGCGCTCAGCTGCCCCTTCTTCTCCCGCCAGGATGCCGGCTGCCAGGGCGTTGGCGGCTGAGATGCCGGTGGCGTATTGGTAGACGTAGAAGTTGAGGTACATGTGTATAGGGAACTGCGCCCAGGTGATGCCCACCCGCTCGGTGTCTATCTCCACCTCCGGCCCGTAGCCCTCGCGGAACAGGTCGGACATGAGCTCTATCAGGCTGTCGGCGGTGAGCGCCTGCCCATTCTCCACGCGAGTGTGTATCTCAAGCTCGAAGCGCGCCAGGATCGGCATGATAAAGAAGTAGCGGTGGAAGTTGTACATCGCCTCCTCGATCACTGCTATCTGGAACTGTGGGTCGGAGTTTTGCTCCAGCAAATAGCCCCGCACCATCGCCTGGTTGAAGTTGGAGGCGGTTTCGGCCAGGAACATACCGTAGCGCCCGTAGACCAGAGGCTGTGCACTCCGCGTGAGGTAGGAGTGCATAGAGTGGCCCAACTCATGCGCCAGGGTGCTCGTAGACTCCAGGTCGCCGGTATAGCTCATCAATATGTAGGGGTTGGTTCCATAGAACCCGCTTGAGTAAGCGCCGCTGCGCTTGCCTTGATTCGGGTAAACATCCACCCAACGCTCCTGAAGCAGGCCCCGGCGCATCGGCTCCACATAGTCCTCGCCCAGGGGGGCCATGCCCTTGCTGATCGTATCCACCGAGTCCTGATAGGACATCTTGGGCTGCTCTTTCGAGATAGGCGCAAACACATCATAGGGGTGGAGCATATCGAGGCCCAGCGCCCGGCGGCGCACCGACCAGTAGCGGTGCCACACTGGCAGCTTGCGCCGCGCCGTATCGAGCATGTTGTCGTACACCGCCCTGGGGATGAAGTTCTGCTGAAGGGCCGCGTCCACCGCCGTCTGATAGTTGTGGGCGCGAGCTACGAACACGTCCTTCTTCACCCCACCACTGAGCAGGGACGCGAAGGTGTTTTTCACCGATAGGTAGCCGTCGGCGTACTGCTCCCACGCCTGCTGCCTCACATTTATGTCGGGGCTTCGCAGGAGCGAGTTGATCGTGCCGCCGGCCACCTCTACCTGTTGCCCTTCCATCTCAACCTTGCCGTAATCCAGGTCGGCGTCGGCCAACGTACCGTGGGCTGTACGGGCCGTATCCAGCACGTCCGAGGCCATAGCCAGCACCTGCTCTACTTCGGGCGAGCGCACATGATCGGCGCGCTTACGGAGCGTCTCGAAGTAGTGCCGGTACTGAGCAAGCCCCGGCTCCTCCTCCACAAAGCGGTCGAGCTTCTCCTGTGGAATAGCCAGTATCTCCGGCTCGGCGAAGGAGTTGGCGGCCATGAACGCCGCGAAGATAGCACGCCCCTGGTCTTTGAGGGCGGTGGCTTGCTGGTTGGTGGTGTCGCTGTCGCTCAACATGGTGGCGTACACGAACAGGTGACCCACCGGCACAGCCAACTCCTCCCAGGCTTTGAGGTACGCAAGCAGTTCTTGAGGGGAGTCGCCCAATTTGCCCCGGTACCGGGCAAGCCCCGGCAGTTCTCCCTGCACACGATCTGCTGAGGCTCGCCACTGTTCCTCGCCCGGGAAGATCGCGCCCAGGTCCCAGGTATAATTCTCGTCAAGTTCACTTCTTTTAGGTAAAGCTGTTGCCATGATGTGGTTCTCTCCTTGGTAAGTCGGTTCTATATAGACGTTTATCTTACATAGTGGGCTTGTTGTCAAGCCGAACCTTCTGGTGGTTACCCACACCTTAAACTATGTTGGGCTGCCATATCGGGCACGCACCACCACACTACCCTTTGTCATTCTGAGTGATCCTGACCCTCATGCCACAACCGACAATGGAAATGTGCGCATCCGTAGGGGCCCGGCGCGCCGTGCCCCTACCCGTCGTAATCTCTATTTTCAGAGGAGCCTGAATTGGCACAGCCAA
>JBBSIX010000249.1:0-5013 GCA_038231875.1 Chloroflexia bacterium
AGGCGCACCCGCCGCAATCGTTCGCCGATAGCCATCGCACCCCTCCGTTTAGCGCTGGTAAACCCGTTCGATGCTACTATACCAACGCCGTCGGGCGCTGTCAAGGCAAAGAGCGCGGATAAATGTTCGTACTTATAATAGGTGCTTTCACACCGCATGCTATCTGTGCGAAAGCACCAGCACTTTGGCGAGTTGGGCGCGGGTGGCGTCGGCATCGGGGTGGAAGCAGCCGTCGCCGTAGCCGGTGAAGATGCCATGGGCGATGGCGGCCTCAATGTAACTGTAGGCCCAGTGTGTGGGGCGAACATCGCATAGACTCACCGGGGCGGCAACCTCTGTGCTCCAGCCTCTTGCGCGCACCACCATCTTCGCCACCTGTGCGCGGCTCACCGGTGCGTCGGGTCGGAACCTGCCGTCGCTGTAGCCGGCGATGATGCCGCTCGCCCTGGCGGTCTCTATGTAGCTGTAAAACACGTGAGCGCGGCTCACATCACGGAACGAGGGCACTTGAGGGGCTACCGGCTCTATCCCCTCCATCAGCACGAGCATCTTTGTCAACTGCGCTCGTGTGGTGGGGTTCTGTGGGCGAAAGCTGCCGTCTTGATAGCCGGATACCACGCCGGCGCAAGCCAGCTGGTTGATGTACTGGTACGCCCACATGTCGGGGTTCACATCGGTGAAGGAGACGGAGCAACTGGTCGCCGACGGAGTGGCCGACCCCGGTGCAGCCTGGGTGGGTGTGGCGGTTGCCGTGATGCGCTGCGTCGGACTGGGCGTCAGAGTCGGTGTAGTACCGCTCGGCAAAGGCATTCCATCTTGAATAGCCGTTGCCAGCAACTGCCTCGAAAGCGCCCTGATGTCGTCGGCAGAGAGGTTGGCGGCGTGTACATCAACACCCAGCACCCACGACTGCGCCAACCAGTGGAAACGGCACTCCACAACCTGCCCCTGGGTGTTCGTAAGCACAGCCATGTACGCCGGAAACTGGCTGAACGTCTCCTGAGAGAGGGTGTAGCCGCCGAGACGAGCGTCTTCCTGCTCGGCGGCGAAGCCCGCCTCCCCTGCGGCCCGAAACTCGAAGATCCGCACCGAGGCTACTTCCCACTCGCCTACCGATAGCTCCTTGCGGACCATCAGTCTGCCATTGTACTCAGTCTGCACAACCGGCGGCCAACTCAGCGTCTCCGCGAAGTCGCGCAGGGCGTTCTCCTCCCAGCCCGCGCCGTTGGTATTGGTGCCGTCCGGCGTGCCGGTCACAGGTACTCCCGGTGAGGGCGATGGCACGGGTAGGCCTTTCATCTCCCCCTGGCTGCTCCCCCAGCCTGAATCGGCGGCTATAGCTGTCGCTTGTGCGGAGTTCGCAAGACCCGCAGCGAAGGCCGCACCCTGGCTGCCTGACACCTGCGCCAAGACGCAGAGGGCAAGCACCAGCAACAGCACGGCGAAGCGCACCGGACGCCGATGCACGTTGGCCACAGAGTAGTTGCCCTCCATGTCCTTTACTCGGTTGTCCTGATCGCGACTGAATCCCATCCTTGCATTCCTTCTAGTCTGCCTTCTTTGCACGCACTACCTCCAGGAGGAGAGTGCGAAGCTGATTTAGCGCCGCCAGCCTCACCAGACGTGGTACTTCCGACGGAGCCGTTTCCCACTGCTGCGACTGTCGTTTCCTCCGCCCGCCCCTCGGTCCCCCGTGCAGCACAACCACCTCTGCCTTGCAATGCACCGTGCCCGGTGCGCGGCCGGCCTCTTCCGTGCAGCTTATCGCCAGCGCGGTGTCGGCGCCCGCTCTTTCGCAAGCGGATCTCGCAACGGCCTCCAGAGCATCGCTACTACCCTCCGGGATGCTCCAGCCGGTGTTGCCCAGCAGCGTCGGCCAATCCTCGGCTGAATAAGCGGCCACGCACATGCTGTCCGGGCCGGCTGCCCACTGGGAGGTCACGGAACCGACTGCGCCCTCACCCACCTCCACCACAACCAGCTTGCCGCCAGTTTGGGCCAGCAAGAACTGCACCGCCTCGACTGGCGTTTCGTCGTCCACGCCGTACACGGCGTCGCCCAGCCTGTCTCTCACTGCCCTTTCGAGCGGGGCGATGAGCGCCTCCGCCCTCTCCAGGCTGCGGGCTTTCGAGGTGATACGCAGGTGGATACCGTCCTGCTTGGCGTAGGGAGCGAGCGTGGGGTTGGACCCCAGCATCAGATCGGCCACCATCTTTTCGACCGACGATTCGCCGATCCCCATGACCTTGAGAGTGCGCGAAGCGATCACGGCCCGGCTCATGGTGCGAAGGCGCGGCTCCACCTCCACCTCCCACATTCTCTTCATCTCGAAAGGTACACCGGGCATAGCCGTTATTAGCCGCCTCTGCCCTCCAACCTCGCGGCTCACCCACCAGCCGGGAGCCGTGCCCACCGGGTTGTACAAAGCAGCAGCCGAGGGCACCAGCATGGCCTGGTTGAGGTTGCGCTCCGGCATCTCCACGCCCCGCCCCCGAAAGAAAGCCCGCACCCGCTCGGCAAGCTCTTCATCTGTGTAGAGAGACTCCCCCAACACCGCCGCAATCGCCTCCCGAGTGAGGTCGTCGGCAGTGGGGCCTAGCCCGCCGGTCGTAACGGTCAAATCGCTGCGCGTCCAGGCTCGATGCAGCACCTCCCGCATACGCCCCAGATTGTCTCCCACCTGGGAAATATAAAAGCAATCTATGCCCAGGAGGGCCAACCTCCCGGCCAGATAAGAGGCATTGGTGTCGGTGATCGTGCCCAGCAGCAGTTCTGTGCCTATGGAGACTATCTCTGCCCTCATATCATGCACCCACCACAGCAACTGCCCGGCTTGGAACGATTATAGCACATCTTCGCGCCCTCACCAATAGTAGGGACCAGTCAAAAGGTCTACAGCGACC
This sequence comes from Chloroflexia bacterium, assembly GCA_038231875.1. Classification (GTDB taxonomy): domain Bacteria; phylum Chloroflexota; class Chloroflexia; order QHBQ01; family JADMIH01; genus JADMIH01. The sequence goes on from JBBSIX010000249.1 coordinate 2,904, forward strand.
GGAATCACAACAAAACCGCCGGCGAGCTACCCACCTACGGCTCTACGAACACAGTCGGCAGGAACACAGGCGTAAACGTCGCTTCGGGCGTCGGACTAGCTGTGGGAGTAGCAGTAGGGGCGATCACCGGCAAACTTATCGAGCCTGGCGTGACCGTGATTATCACGATGGGCGCGGGCGTCAAGGTGGCCGTGCTTGTTGCCTCAGCAGTGGGCACAGTCGTCTCCGTTGGGGTAGAGGTAGGCGGGCGCGTTGGGCGAGGCGTGGGCGACTCGAACGGCCTGGGGGTCACAGTGGGCGGCGCATTCAGAGGCGTGTAGGTGGGGAAGGAGGTGGGCCTGGGAAAAGGCGTCAATGTATTGGTGGGGGTGTTGGTGGGTACGGGAGTGCCGACCGTCGGTGTAGGAGTGGGCGTGTTGGTCGGGAGAGGCGTGTTGGTCGGCAGGGGCGTACGCGTTGGTCGCGGCGTAAAGACGGGCGCGCTGCTGGTGTCGGGCGTGGGGCGCAGATTTGGCGGGATTGTGCCGAACGACGTGGGCGTGGGCAGCAAGCGCGGCCCGTCCTCCGGCGGCGTGTTGTTGCAGGAAGCCGCCGGCAGCAAAACGGCAAAGGCCAACAAGCACCCTACAGCACGAGCGGCAGCAGGCACAGAGGAAAGCGGGCGTGGACTGTAATCTCCAGGCATACGTACGGACTATACCATACCCCGCGCCGGCCCTACAAGCAACTGCCCAGGCAAATCGTAAGTGGTCAGAGTTGCGGTGTAGTTAAAGCGGGGGTGCAGGCTGAATTGCGAAGCCTGAATGCGAAGCAGAACCACCAGCCCCATGACGGGGTACGAGCGGAGCGGGGGGCAGTGGGTCTTGATAGACCGAGAGGCCATTTGCTCTACTCCCAAGTCTGAACACTTACGGCAAATCGCCCAGGGGGGGGTCGAAGCTGCAACAACTTTGCGCTAGAGCAATTCGGTGATATGCCGGAAGCGCAGCAGGATCGCCACCGTCGATACCCCACACATTATAGAGCCGATAAAGAGCGCCGTCTGCGCCCCGAAATGGTCGGCCACAAGCCCTGCTTGCAGGTTGCCCAATGGGGCCATGCCGATAAAGAGGAAGGCAAACACCCCGCTTACCCTTCCCCGCAGTTCGTCGGGCACGTTGGTCTGCACCACAGTGTTCACAGTGGCGTTGATCGAGATCATGGTGTAACCGATGCCGGCCAGCATAGCGAGCGACAGCAAGTAGCTGCTTGAAAGGGAGAATACGCTCAAGAAGAGCGGGAGGCCGAGCGAGCCTAACACGATAATCCTACCGCGCCGGATGCTTTGCCTCCCACTCTGAAACGCCAGCGTGACTGCACCCACCAGCGAGCCTACGCCCGTTACGGCCATCAGCGTACCGTATCCCTCTTTGCCCACATGAAGCACGCTGTCGGCGAAGATGGGCATAAGGGTGGCATACGGAAAGGCAAACAAGCTCACCATCACCACGATCAGCATCAAAGGGCCGATAACGGTATCTTTGCGTACATAATTCAGCCCTTCCAATATTTGCTTGCCGGAGCGCGCCTTCATCTTTTTGACCACAGCCGGCATGTCCATCATAAACAGGCCGGCGATAACGGCCAGGTAGCTGATGCCGTTGAAAAGAAAAGCCAGGCCAGGCCCCTGCCAGGTCAGGATTATCGCCCCGATGGACGGCCCCAGTACCCGCGCGCCGTTGAATATAGAGGAATTGAGGGCGACCGCGTTCATCAGGTCTTCCTTGCCGACCATCTCCACTGTAAACGCCTGGCGAGTGGGTGCATCAAAGGCGAACACGGTTCCCAGCACAAGCGATACGGCCAAGATATGCCACACCTGCACCGTTCCCGACAGCGTAAGGGCCGCCAGCACAAAGGCCATTACCATGCTTATCATCTGCGTCCAGATGATGAGCGTGCGCTTCGACACGTTGTCGGCCAGCGCACCCGCCCACAGCGAAAAGAGCAGCACCGGCAAAGAGTTGGCAAACGCCACCATACCCAGCCAGAAGGGAGAGTGAGTGAGTTCCAGCACCAGCCAACCCCGCGCCACTGCCTGCATCCATGTACCTACCAGGGACACCAACTG
>JBBSIX010000250.1:0-5008 GCA_038231875.1 Chloroflexia bacterium
AGGGCAAATGGTATTGGGGCTTGCTCAAGCAGTGTCGGAAGCTCTGGGCGAACTGGCGCACCCGCTCGTCGGCGCATATAATGGGCGTAGGCATAGTGGTCCTCCTGGGCTTAGGATTGGTATCAGCAACCTTCTTATACCTAAAAGGCCCTATGCCTTCACTGCCTCAGTTGGAAGTGTGCAAAGATAGAGTTGGTTGTTTCATACCTTATTTTACCAACTTTCTCTCCCAAAGTCTCTGCCTTGACCATGCACTAGGGTACGTTTACTGGGGCACCCCCGAAAAGGGGTTTACGGGCAATTATAAACCAGAAGCACGGGTTGCGCCACAGGGCGGCCCACCTTCCGCGCGGCGCCCATCGGCACGTGGGCTGCTGCGACCTCAGGGTTGGACGCATAGTCTATACTGTATGTGTCTTAGCGCTTCATCCTATATGTGAACGTCGGCATCTTACTGTTCAAGCGAGGTAGCACTATGCGTGTACTATTTACAAGCCAGCCCGGCCTTGGGCACTGGCACCCTCTTGCGCCCATAGCTCTTGGGTTGCAAAAAGCAGGTCATGAGGTTGCCTTTGCCTCAACAGAAGAGACTTGCCGTCTTATAGAGGCGAGTGGCTTCCGCTGTCTACCGGCTGGACAGGATGATACCCCAGAGGAGAAGAAGGAGCGCATGGCCCGGCTTGAAGCCTTTGATAATATCATTGAACGCGCTTCCTTCACCGTCAAGTACTTTTTTGCGGGGGTGCGCGCCCAGCGCAGCCTGCCCGACCTGCTTCGCATTATGGACGATTGGCACCCCGATCTGGTAGTGCGTGAGACCACTGAGTATGCCAGCTGCGTTGCTGCGGAACGCGCCGGCATACCTCATGCCGTGGTCCAGGTGACAGCAGCGCGGGTGGGTATCGTCGAGTTGGTGCAGGAGCAAGTAGAGCAACTTTGCACGATGGCGGGCTTGCCCCAAATGGATATCAGCCAACTCCTGTTCCACTACCTGTTCCTCCTGCCCCGACCTCTGAGCCTCTGGAACCCTGCTTGCCCGCTTCCGCACACCACACTTGCATTCAAGTATTCAGGCTTCAACCTCTCGGGCGGCGAAGGCTTGCCAGGCTGGGTTTCTGAGTTGGAGGGGCGGCCCACCGTGTACGTCACGCTGGGCACAGTGTTCAATAAAAGGCTTGAAGTCTTCAGGTCTATTCTGGATGCGCTCGAGGGTGAGCCGATCAACCTAATTGTAACCGTCGGGCGCGATAGAGATCCGGCTGAGTTGGGCCCGCAGCCTTCTAACGTGCATATAGAGCGTTACGTGCCGCAGAGCTTGCTGCTCCCATACTGCGATGCGGTGATTTCGCACGGCGGCTCCGGTACGATGATGGATACCCTTAGCCGGGGTCTGCCAATGGTGATGATGCCGCTGGGGGCCGACCAGGAAGAAAATGCCCTGTGCTGCACCGAGACAGGAGTGACAGAGGTTGTCACAGCCGACAACCACACGCCCGAAGCAATACGGGGGGCCGTCCGGGCTGTGCTTACTGACCCACGCTACAGGCAAAACGTTCAGAAGGTGCTCAGCGAGATAGATGCCCTGCCCGGGATTGACCACGTTGTGACCGTGCTGGAGAGGCTTGCCGCCGAGCGAGCACCGCTGGTAGCACCTGCGCTGCTGCCGCTAGCTTGAGGCTCTCGTAGCTCCTCGCGTGCTCCTGTTGCCCTGAGGGGAGGCCTTCTCGGAGGGTGTTGTTGCTCTGTGTGCGCTCTCCCGCCTAGTACTACAACCGCAGTTGTTGAAAAACAGGAGGTATTGCACCCCGTTTCCGATAATGGCTACGCTTGGCGAGAGCCTGCTTGTACCTTCGGTAGGCCGACCAATAGAGCACAAATGCCGAGCAGCGGTGCCTATTCCAGACCAATTCGTTCAGCAATCTGCGTGAATCTGCGTGTCTCAGGCACAGTGAACTCAATTACCGGTACCAGGCGATGTTCAGAAGGTTGGCAGTTATCGTCTTGGAAAGTCATGGCGGAAATAGCAGCCTTCGAATGAGGTGGACGGCCCAGCATCTTGCCTGTGAGTCGGGCTAACCTTCCCCGCTGAAAGGCATGTATCCAAGCTCGTACTGTCCTACGGCAACAGCTCAATGCCTGAGCAATAGCAGGAACCGACCAACCACTGCTCGACAGGAGCACGATCCGTGCTCGATGAACTAGACGAAGGGTGCCGTGCCTGTACAACTGCCTTAGTGCACGATGTTCTGTTGGTGTGAGTGTTCGAACGTAAAGCATAACCTATTCTTATCAAGATTTCTGCCATCACTTCTTCATAACTGCGGTTGTAGTACTAGTTGAACCAGTTGAAAACAACCGTATGGCGGTCCATACGGTTGTTTTCGGCGCCGGCCTCGGCGAAACGGCTAAATCCATTTGCGCCACCTGAAGAAGGCCAGCATACCGGCTATCACCAGCAACATCAGACCTAGTAGTACCTCGAAAGCCATCGGGTGATTGGCGGCCGGCAGGTCTATGTTCATGCCGTAGATGCCGGAAATAAGGGTGAGGGGCAGCAAGATTACCGAGATGATAGTGAGTACTTTGATGATTTCGTTGATACGGTTGTTGGTGAGCGAGGTGAGCGTATCGCTCAACCCCTCGATGACCTCTTTGTAGTCCTCAAGGGTGTCCCAGATTTTGCCCAGGTGGTCCGATATGTCCCCGAAGTACTCCTCCATATCTTCATTATCTTCATTGAAGATAGGGCGATGCTTGCGCTCCAGGCTGGCTATCACCGGCAGGAGCGGCTTGACGGTGCGCCGGAAGGAGATTATATCGCGGCGTATCACCGACATATCGAGCACCGTTTGGCGCACTCGTTCCTCGAATATCTCGTCCTCCACCTTCTCGATGTTGACATCTATTTTGTTGAGGATAGGGAAGCAGTAGTCCACCAGCCGGTCTACCACCTGATAAAGCAGGTAGCCGACCGAGCGGCCCATCACCTTGCTGCGGACCGCCGCGTCTTCCACGCACTGGTTGAAAAAGCGTATCAGAGGCTTTAGATTGCCTGCGTGGGTGGTAATAATGTAGTTACGCCCCACGAAAATGTCCACTTCGCTGGGGGTAGTGACGCGCACCAGCCGCGAGTAGACGGGGAAATGCAGCACCAGGAAGGTATACTCGTCGGTGTCGTCAATCTTGGGACGCTGTATTTTGGAGAGGGTGTCGTCCAGGTGCAGGGGGTGAAAGTTGAAGTTGCGGCGCAGCCACTCTATCTCGGCCTCTCCTGGGTGCAGAATATCCACCCAGATTATTCCTCCGTAGGTGACTGTGCGGATATTGAGGGCGCGGGGCACGGCTGGGGTAGGGGCGTTCCCTTTTGGGCGGGTACGCATGTCCGACGGAGCGGGCACGACAACCACCGGCTGCATCGCTGCCGATGCCCCGATGACCCCTGCCTCAACAGCGGCGGGCACTGCTGCTATTGCTTTTTCTTCGCCTGAGCCGTCGCGTTGTTTCAAAGTGCGGCCTCTCTCCCTTTGCTCAAGACATTATATACTTGAGCAGAGGGGAGAGGCAAGCAGACATGCAAAGGTCAGTGCTCCTGTGTGTGATCACCAGTTATGGCCCGGCCCGTTTATCCTGCTACGAGGTTGATTTCGAGCAGGCGAGACAGGCGAGAGGCTTTTTCGTGGGGTATGCACCCCAGGGCGGTTTGCAAGACGGCGGGGTTACAGCCTTGAGCGCGGATGGCGTGCAGCAGGCGATGGGTAAGTTGTACATCGTTTTTCAGGCCGCTCTCCGCCAGCAGGTATTCGAGGGGCACAACGGCTACTTCTTTGCCCTCGAACGGCACGCGCTCACCTGACGAGCGCACAGCCTGGGATACCGGGTCGTGCTTGACGTTGCGGATGTACGTTACCTGCACTTCTACGCCCTCTACGTGCCATCGGCCCAGCCAGGTGGCTTTCCCACCCGCGCTCCACGCTACAAGGCGCTGGTGGACGTTGGAGCGCCACGTATCGGAAGGGGCGCAGTTGCCGCCGGGCGGGTAGACAATGTTGGCTGTGTTGGGGCCGGCCTCGAAGGGGCGCATCAACTGCGCGAAGTACATCACGGCATACTGGGACATGGCCCGAAACTCGAGGCCGGCGGGGTCAACGTTGGCGCCTTGCAGGGCCATCGCCGCCCGGCCCGTAAGCAACCAGGGCACGGGGGTGCGGGTGGTGGGGTCGTACACACGAAGCAAAGTTTCCCGCAGGCCCTCGGACGCGCGGCTATTTCTCATAACACCCATCTCAGTCTATCTCCTATCTACTCTCTAAATCTCAAAATCGACTCTGACACTGAAATGTCTCTGTGATTACTTACCTACCCAGGTGCGGCGAAAAGGTAACGGTTCCTCCAGCACACGCTCCTGCCGCCGTGCAGGCAAGGCCGGTTCGTACTCAATGCTGTCGGGTTGCGCTTCGGTTTGGGTCTGAGCGCAGGCTACTATCAAGTCCACCGCCTTGGAAATCTCGGCGCTTGATACACCCGCCGCCTGGAAGCGTATTAGGTCGGTGTTCAGGGAAACCAGGAAGTCGCCCATGCCCAGCAACCCCTGTGCGCCTGTGCCCTTCAGCCCGGTAGCCTGCCGCGCAGCTTCGACCGACGACACCTGGCCCACAACCCGCGCCCCCCAGTCGGCCTCAAGCCCACCGGAAGCGGCAAGGTTTTCAGCCGAGACAACCAGATGTATGTTGTGGCGGCCTCCCTCCGCAAGCAGCCTGTTCAGCGCGGTTACGGCCTCAGCCCACTTGCGCCCGCCTCCGCAGAGCGTTTCTACCCCATCAAGCAGCACTACAAGCGAGGGTTCGTCCCTCTTTGGGGCAAGCGGCCCCGGAAAAGGCTCATTCTCAACGTCGCTATCGTCGAAAGTAAGCTCATCCTCGTCGCCCAGCCGGAAAGGGTCCTGCGCCTGGGCGCGCCGCGAGAGGGTACGCAGCGCCCAGCGCAGTGAGAGCATCGCCTCGACGGGACC
>JBBSIX010000251.1:0-5008 GCA_038231875.1 Chloroflexia bacterium
TGGAGGCCATCTGCGATACCATCGCGGCAGCCCTAGAAAAAGCCCCCGATGGGGTGGCCGCGAAGGTCGAACGCATCGGCCTGGGGTTGGCTGGGCAGGTGGATCGCAGCGCCGGTGTGCTCCTGGCGGCTCCTAATCTGGGTGGGGGCATAAGCGACATAGCGCTTGAGGAGCCGCTCCGCTCGCGCTTTCACATGCCGGTCCTGCTCGGCAACGATGTGGAGGTGGCGGCTATCGGCGAGAGCCGTTTTGGGGCGGGCAAGGGGGTAGACCTGTTCGCCTGCGTATTCGTCGGCACGGGCATCGGCGGGGCGCTAATGCAGTACGGCGAGCGGTACGGCGGGGCCACAGGCAGCGCGGGCGAGATAGGCCACATCGTGGTGAGGGCTGGCGGGAGGATGTGCGGCTGCGGTCAGCGCGGCCACCTGGAAGCCTATGCTTCGCGTACCGCTATCGTGCAGATACTGCGCGAGGAGGTGGAGGGCGGGGCTACCTCCTGCCTATCGTCCTTGCTGCTCGACGAGAGCGAGCGGGTCAAGTCGAAACCGCTATCCCAGGCGATAGACGCGGGCGACACGTTGGCTGTGAATGTGCTGACGCAGGCCGCCTACTACCTGGGCCTCGGCCTGGCAAGCCTGATCAATTTGTGGAACCCCCAACGCATCGTGCTGGGAGGAGGGGTGATAGATAGAATAGATTTGCTGTTCGACCTCGCCGCCGTAACCGCCAGGCAGTCCGCGCTGGCCGTGCCCGCCGCCTCCGTCGAGATCAGGCGGGCCGCTCTGGGAGATAACAGCGGCCTGGTAGGGGCGGCGCTCATGAGTGAGCGTTAGTGAGCGTTCACAATAGAGGTGAGTATGACACACAGGATTGAGGGATCGGCGCTACAGGACACCTGGCCCCAGGCCACCTGCTACGGCTGCGGGCCAGCCAATGAGATGGGGCTGCGGATCAAAAGCTACTGGTCGGAGGACGGCGCCGAAGTGGTGTGCCGCTTCAGCCCCAGGCCCGAACAAAACGCCGGCTTCCCCGATGTGATGTACGGTGGGCTGGTCGCATCTCTCATAGATTGCCATTCGATCTGGACGGCTATCGCCTGGACTTACAGGGCGGAAGGCCGAGAACACGGCTCGCTGCCCGCGATCAGCTATGTAACGGGCAAGCTCACAGTGAGTTTCCTGAAACCCACCCCACTCAGCCGGCCCGTAGTGCTGAGGGCCGGAGTAACCGACTTGCAACCCCGCAAAGCGCTCGTTAGTTGTGCCGTTTACTCCGGCGACATCCAAACAGCCGCAGGCGAGGTGACGGCTGTGCGCTTCAACCTGGACAAGTCGCTGGGGGCCGATTCCACACACCTCCCTGTGTTATAATATTGCGGGGTTGAGATATGAAGGCAAGCCAGGTGTTTGCCCCGTGAACTATGAGTAAAGAGGCATGCCCGATGCAACCGATGGACATAAGGATAGGCGACGTATACACCTTGCGTAAGCCCCACCCCTGCGGCAGCTACGACTGGCGAGTTGTGCGGGTGGGAGCCGACATCGGTATGCGCTGCGCCAAGTGCGACCACAAAGTGCTCCTCCCCCGCTCCGAGTTCGAGCGGCGGGTGAAAAAACTGGTAGTGAGGAGTGAAGCGGGTTTGACCGGGGTATTAGAGCTATGATAGAACAACAAGCAGCCTCCGCACGCCAGGCATCCATACTGGACGTACTCAAAAACCCGAACTTTACCAAGCTGTGGGCCGCGCAGATGCTGTCGCAGACCGCCCAGCAGATAGTGAACTTCGCACTTGTATTGCAGGTAGACAAGCTCACCGGCTCCAGTACCGCCACCTCAGGCATTATTATCGCCTTCACGGTGCCCGCCATCCTGTTCGCGGCCATCGCGGGGGTGTTTGTAGAGCGCAACTCCAAGAAGCTGGTGCTTGTGCTGACCAACCTGGCGCGGGGAATAATGGTGCTGGCCTACTTGTTCACCGACCCCAGCTGGGGTGTGGGCGCGGTGCTGCCGATCTTCTACATAGTCACTCTGCTCTTTTCATCGGTGAGCCAGTTCTTCAACCCGGCTGAAGCGGCCATGATCCCACTGGTCGTCAAGAAGCGCGAATTGATCTCCGCCAACTCGCTATTCAATTTGACCCTGCCGGCCACGCAACTGGGGGGCTTTGTGCTGCTTGGCCCTCTGTTACTCAGCACTGTTTTCCACAACAACTATAACGGCCTCTACTTTGTCATCTTCTTGTTGTGTATAGCGGCGGCGGGCATGACCTATTTGCTTCCTCAAGACTCCCCGGCGACTACGGCGGCGGCCCGGCGCGAGCGCGGCGAAACGGTCAACCCGATGTCGGTGGCGGTGGGAACCGGCGAAATAGCCCGCAGCGGCTTCCGGCAGGCTCTCGATGAGTTGATAGAGGGGTGGCACTTTATCCGGCGCGACCCGGTGATTATGAGCGCCATCCTGTATTGGTCCATTGCCATCGCCGTCTTTATGATGTTGGGGGCAATCGGCCCCGGCTTCCTCGACCGGGTGCTGGGGATTGACCAGAGCAAGCTGTTCTACATACTGCTGCCCGGCGGCATCGGCTTGGTGGCGGGCGTGCTGTTGGTGGCGCGCATGGCTACGCCCGATAACCGCGAAAGCATGATCAATTGGAACTTGCTGTTCGCAGGCGGGACGCTGATTTTCTTCGCGGCGGTTCACACGCTGCTGGGCTGGTACTTCAACCTGACCGGGCAAGGGCCCCCACCTCGGTCTGTGTACGACTCGTTTGAGCGCGTGACGGCCGGTGGTCCGCCTGAATGGTTGGTGCTGGGTTCGCTGGGATTTTTTACGCTGCTGCTGGGGATATTCAACAGCTTTATATCGGTGCCCTCCCAGACCGCTCTGCAAGAGCGTGCCCCTGAGGAGATACGCGCCCGTGTGTTTAGCGCATTTTACACGGTGTCGAACGCCATCTTGATCGTGCCGGTGTTCTTCGCGGGGGCAATGGCCGACTCGCTCGGTTACCAGCAAACGGTGTACATCATCGGCGGGGCCGTGATTTTGATAGCAGCGCTGGGCCTGTATCGCAGCAGGTCGAGGCGGGGCCGTCCGGCGCCCTTTGCCGGCGGGCACGTCACCGCAGAGGAGGCCGAGGCAGCCCTCACTGTCGGCAGCCCCTCGCCCGTACCCATTCCCGCAGCTACCCATCAAGAAGCCGCTGGGAGCAAGCAAGGCTAGGGCCTGTCTTGACGCAGGCGATAGCTCACTAACGTTCTTCCATCTTAAGCTACGTAGGCTACCGTGTTGGAAACCGAGGAGTTACTACACCTTGTATGCCTCACTACGTGAGGAATCAGTAGGCCAGTATGACAGTTGGGGTGAAAAGTGTCGTGCCTTACACTGCCGGCAAAGAAGGTACTGTGCCGCTAACTACCATGCTCCACCGGCTGATTCTCCGCTGCGCTCAGAATGACAGCTCGTAGTAGTCGCTCAGTCCCTAACAGGGTAGCCTACGTAGCTTGGGATGTGGGTAATCACATGAGGGTTTGTGTCGTTGTGAGTCCTCAGATTTGGGGTATGAAAGGATGGAAGGGGATAAGGTTCCAGTCTCGTGGGAGGTCTGCCGCACAACATCGCCAGGCAGAGTAAGCTTCTCCAGTGGATAGCAAGGGTGTAGCTTTCCCTATGTAAACCGTTCCCCAACCGGAAGAATCGCAAGGTTGTGGTATAATCGCAGCACTTAGACGGGGTAGTTGTTAGAGGGGTAGTTGAGTGTAGCAGGTATCTTATCTATGTTGGGATTGAGCGCTTGGTTCCACCGGCGGACAGGCGTACTCACCCGCTAAATGTGCTGATGCCCCAGCGCCCTCCGCTCCGCCACAGACAAATCCCGGCTAACCTAACAAGGAGACCTTCTACGAACGCGTCTTTGCAGAATCCACCCGGCATTCCAACCGTACTAGAGGTTGCGGCGGGCGAAGACCGCTTTGGCGAACATAGAGGGCTTGGCATTAGCTCCATTAGCTTCAAGGTGTCCGCGCAGGAAAGCAGCGACATCCTGATTATTGAGAATACTTTCCTGAAGCGGGGCGGCCCCGCACGACACTTGCATTTCGACCAGGATGAATGGTTCTACTCTCTCGAAGGCGAGTTTATTTTTGAGGTGGGCCAAGAAAGGTTCGTTCTAAGACCGGGCGATTCGCTGCTTGCCCCGCGCAAGGTCCCCCACGTCTGGGCATATACAGGCGAGATGCGGGGTAGGATACTGATCGCCTTCATGCCCGCAGGCAAGATGGAGGCTTTCTTCCGTGAAGTGACGAAGGCCAACGCAATGCCACCGCAAGACCCGGAGCTATGGCGCGCTCACGGCATGGAGTTGCTCGGCCCGCCTCTGTCGTTGGAGTAAAGCCTCCGTCACAAGCGCCTGGAGTATTGTAGTATCCCTTAAAGCTTCGGAATACAGGGCCAAATAAGGGGCGTTTTCGCGTAAAGCTTCGGAATGCATCCCATAAAGGCTCGGAATACCCTACGAAATACCTATAAAGCTTCGGAATGGCCTAGCCTCTAATTCCTGAGTAATAGCGTAAAGCTTCGGAATGGCCTACGCCTACGTTAAGGCTGGGAATCTGGGGGCTGAGGTCGCTTCCACAGAAACCTCTCATATTGCTTCCCCTCTTCGGTAAGGTCTCTGACACGGGCTGCGGGGATATCCTCTGGGGCGTCCGGCCCTACAATAATATGTACGGACTCGCCCTCCTGATGCTGTACGTATACTAACCTCTCGGCCCGTCCGCCATCTTCCTGCTCTATAGGCCATACCATATACCCAGGGACGTTAAGGTAGCGTACCAGCACCTCAAGCTCTGCCGCATGCACCCCCTCCTCCCCGCGCTCTATAGCCGCATACCTCTGGCGATACGTACCTATCATCTCGGCGCAGTCTTTTTGAAGCACGCCAGCGATCTCGCGCGCCCTTTTTAGTACCTGGCCCAGCTCCTTGTTGCGCCGCAGTATGTAAGCTATGCCA
>JBBSIX010000252.1:0-4997 GCA_038231875.1 Chloroflexia bacterium
ATCCTTCACGATTCCTGTACCCCCAATCTGACCCCTTACCTGGTCCGGCCCGGCCCGTTCTGTGGAAAAGTCACGGAGAATAAGCGCCTTGCCGGTGTCCCATTTTGACCCTGCAAGGGGATATTTGTATTACAACCTATTTTTACGGTGACAACCGGGCTTATAGGCCGGGGCAATCTGGCGTTCGACGCTGGGGGAGAGGAGAGGGATGCATGGCGCAACAACGAGGCGCGGCAGCCGCGATGCAAGGGGCGGATGGCATGCGGGTGGCGCGGTACAAAGCGTACCTCGATTTCTACAACGGGGCGCAGTGGGAAGGGCTGCCCGCGCCGCACGAGCGCAGGATGACCTTCAACTACGCTCGCATCTTCGTCAACAAAGCGGCCTCCTACCTGATGGGCAAGGGGGTGAGCTTCGCGGTGCAGGCCCCGGACGGCGCGGGCGAGGAGGGGCAGAAGGCGGCCCAGCATGCCGAACGGCTGCTTACTGCCTGCTACCGGCAAAACTCGCTCGCCATACTGGACCTCGATACGGCGGTGGACAGCGCGGTGCTGGGCGACGGGGCTTTCAAAATCACCTGGAACCCGGACGAGGCCGCGCCGGTTGTGGCGGCGGTGGACCCGGCAAGCCTGGTGTGCCTGCGGCAGCCCGACGACTACCGGCGGCTGCTCAAGGTGAGCCAGACGTATGGGGCCTCCGGGCTTGCCGGCGCCGGGCCGTACCAATCTTCGCAGTCTAGCGGCCACACTATAACCGAGGAATGGACGGCGGACGCGCTGGAGGTGTGGCGCGACGGCGAGTTGGAGCGGCGCGTGCCCAATCCTTATGGCTTTATCCCCTACCTGGTCTTCCCCAACCTGCGCGTTCCAAAGGAACCCTGGGGGCAGAGCGACCTGGTGGACCTGATGGAGGTGAACCGCGATCTCAACGCCCGGCTGTCGGTGCTGTCGCACATCCTGGAGGTGTCGGGCAACCCGATTGCCGTGCTGGAAAATGTCACCGACTCGGCGGGTATCAAGGTGGGGCCGGGGCGGTTGTGGGAACTGCCGAAGGACGCCAAAGCCTACCTGCTCGACTTGCTGTCGGGCGGGGGCGTGGGACTGCACATCGAGTATATCAACCTGCTGTACCGGGCGATGCACGACCTGGCCGAGATGCCCCGCACCGCATTCGGAGACGGCACGGGGACCGGCAAGTCGGGGGTGGCGTTGGAGATCGAGTTGCAGCCTCTGTTGCAAAAGCTGGCGCGCAAGCGGGCGGTCTGGACGGTTGCGCTTGAGGAGAGGAGCCGCATGGTACTACAGCTTTACGCGCAGCACGGCGACGGCATGGCGGCGGAGGTGCTAGCCCCCAACGGTGGCTATCTGGTGGGCATAGTGTGGCCGCCCATACTGCCGTCGGACCGCTCCGAGACGGTAGCGCAAGAAGCCGCGCTGGTGGCCGCCGGCATCCACTCGCACCGCCGCGCAATGGATATGTTGGGCGAGGGCGATTCGGAGGCCGAGTGGAAGCGGGTGATAGAGGAAAGGGGTGCGACCAATGAGCAATAGGACTGACCTGCGCGCCCGCCTGCGGTTGGAGTTGGGCGACACGGGGCCGGCAACGGTGTGGAGCGATGAACTGCTGGACGCGCTGTTGCAGGAGGCGGCAGGCTGGTATGGCCGCCTGTGGCCCAGGCAGGCGATTGCCTACAGAGATGTGGCCGATGGGCAGCGCACTTTCGACTTGCCGCCGGGCGTGCTGGGCGTGACCGGCGTGGAGTGCCCCCCGGGCCGTGTGCTCCCACAGGAGGCGGGCCAGGCAACGGGCGGGCAAGGGGCGGCGGGACTGAGGCAAAGTTGGAGCCGGTGGGGAGATGTGCTCTACCTGGGCAACCCGGCGCGGGGCGGCGAAGTGGGCATCAGCAGGCTGGCGATGAGCCTATTGATGCCCTGGGACCGGCTCGACCCTGTGGAGGAGTGGAACGGCCCCGCCGACGATGAGCGGCTGCTGGCGCTGTGGGCTGCCGTTGAAGCCTGGGCGTGGCTGGACGGCCAGGACCAAAAGCGGGGCCGCCCCGCTCGTTCGGGCGCGATGACCAGCCGCTACGCGCAAGAGTTGGAGCGCGAAGTCGCCGCCCGAAAGAGAGCAGCCACCAGCCGAATTGTAGGATAGTGAGGAGCAACCGCAGTTCCGGCATGAAGGAGGGGCTTTTTATGGGCGATTACGAATTCAGCTTGCGGCATGCGTCGGTACGAGAGGGAGAGTGGGCGGGGTTCATGCCGGCGCGGCAGGGCCTGGGGGGAGTGGCGGGGCTGGGCGCGAGGCCGTACAGGCGCTGGCGGCCCTGGATACCAAGCGCCACCGACCCCAACAACCTGGCCGCAGGGTCGTGGGGTGCATGGCAGTGGCAGATAGACGCGGCCCTGCTGGACGGTCTGGTTGGTACGGCGGGCGCGCCTCCCCTCGATGGCAGGACGGCTGCCGACATGCGAGCCGACCTGCTTGCCTTCACCGACCTGCCCGGCATGCAGCTTCTCGATCTGGACGGCGCAATCTACACTGTCCAGATGGTGGGCTACACCGAGCAGGCGCTAGAGCCGTTTGACGCTCGGCACCCCAACGGCGGCTGGGTGGCGCAGATCACGTTGGTGGAGTTGTGAGGTTTGGATCGTTGGAGAGGAGGTGAACGGGGGATGAGCGACAGTTTGGAGCAGGAAGGGGAAGAAGAAGCAGTGGAAAGCAGTGGAGGCGGCGACGGGCTGGAAGGCAATGAGGCGCTGGTGGTGGCGGTGGGGAGATACAGGGAGTTGGTAGCCGGGCTGCCCGGCCTGGTGCCGGAGATGGTGCGCGGCAGCACAGTCGAGGAGGTAGACGCTTCGGCGGAGGCTGCGCGGCATGCCTACTCAGAGATCAGCCGCCGCATCACCGAACAGTACGAGCGCGCAGTGCCCACCGGCAACCCGCCGCGTTCGGCCGGCAGCGCCGCATACGAGAGCCTCAAACCGGAAGCCAAGATCGCGCTGGGGCTGAGGACAATCAAGAATTAGGAATTGCTATCTTACAAGCCTTACACGACAAGGAGGATCTTTATGCCTTTGACATTAGCTGAAGCAACCAAATTAAGCCAGGATATGCTCCTCAAGGGGGTAGTCGAGACGATCATCGAGGAGTCGGTGGTGCTGCGATACTTGCCCTTTGTGCAGGTGGTGGGCAACTCATTGCGCTACAACCAGGAGACCACTACCGGCAACGTGGACTTCTACGCGGTGGGCGACACCTGGGCCGAGTCGGCGATGACCGTCACCGAGCAGACTACACAGTTGGCGATCCTAGGTGGGGATGCCGACGTGGACGCCTTTCTCCAGCAGACCTACTCGAACCCCAACGACCTGCGTGCGCTGGTGGTGGCGGCCAAAGCCAAGGCGCTGGCGAACAAGTTCAATGACACCTTTTTCAACGGCGACTCGGTAGCCGACCCAAAGCAGTTCGACGGCCTCAAGAAGCTGTCGTTGGGGGCGCGCACCTTCTCGAAGGGAGCGGACGGGGCGGTGCTCGACCTGGACACGCTCGACGAGCTTATAGATATGATCAAGCCGGGTATGCCGCAGGCCCTGTTTATGTCCAAGCGCACCCGGCGCAAGCTGTCGAGCCTGCGGCGGGCTTCGGGCAGCGTGCTCGAAACCACCAGCGATGCCTTCGGGCGGCGCGTGCTGACCTACGACGGCATCCCGGTGGAGGTGGACGACCATATCACGGACGACGAAAGGGTGGGGAACAGCAGCGACTGCTCGTCAATCTACGCTGTGCAGTTCGGCTTCCAAACGGGCCTGTGCGGTTTGGAGAACGGGGGCATACAGGTGCAGCCCCTGGGCGCGCTCGAAACAAAGGATGCCTGGCGCACGAGAATAAAATGGTACACCGGCCTGGCCCTGTTCCGCGACCTTGCCCTGGCCCACCTGGAAGGGGTGAAGGTATAGCCCGCAGTCAGGAGGTAAGATGGAGAACTTTCTCAACGGATTGGTGTTGCTGGGAATACCGGCGGTGGTAGTTGTGCCTTTGCTGGTGCAGGGGCTGAAGGCGCTGGGCCTGCCGTCGCGGTACGCCGGAGTAGCGGCGCTGGCGGTGGGGCTGGCGGTGGCCGGGATGATAGAGGCTGTGCAGGCGTGGCCCAGCGTGACGCCGTTTGTGCGCTTCCTGGTAGCCGGGCTGCTGCTGGGGCTGGCCTCATCGGGGTCGTACAGCCAGTACAGGAGCATCAAGGAAGAAGCATAACGGCACATAAGGTTTCATACTCTACAGCAAGGTGGGGACAAAGACGAACAAGGCTCTGCGGGTCTTGTTCGTCTTTGTTTAAGAGAAGTCCGTACTTCTGGAAGGAAGAGAAAAGATGCTGCAAATAGAGGATATAGTAGAGCGGCTGCCGCGCAACCCGGCGGACCGCAACTGGCGGTTGCGCCCGCTGCTGAACATCACCAAGATCGTGGTACATTACGATGCGGTGGCCGTGCCCTCAGAAAAGGGGGCAGGCTACGACCCGGTTGCACGGTATATTGAGCAGGCGCGCTATCACATGCAGAAGAACTGGAACGAGGGGTCGGGGCCGCCGGTGCGCGGCTTCGGGTTTATGTACCACTACCGGGTGTCGAGCGATGGGCGCATCTGGCGCACGCAGCCGGAGGAGTTGGTCACATGGCACGCTCGCGCCGCCAACATGAACGGCCTGGCGGTGTGCTGCGACCTGGGGCCGGGCCAGAGCGTGCCGTGCCCACAGTGGGAGGGGCTGAACACGCTGCTGATGCAACTGTGCCACCATCGCCCCGACCTCCCCGCCGGGCGCGCCGACGTGTGGGGGCACGGCGAGCTACGCAAAGCAGGCAACAGCACCCCTTGCCCCGGCACACTGCTGGCCTGGGTACAAGCGTTCAGGGAGAGCAGGGCGTAGGGTTCCGCTAGTATGCTCCGTGACGAAAACGCAAAGATACAAAGGACGACGCAAAGATTCTTGTTGTTCAGAG
>JBBSIX010000253.1:0-4963 GCA_038231875.1 Chloroflexia bacterium
CATCGAGCCGGGATAAAGAGCGTGATTGCGCCCCTGGGCAACAAGGCCGATTGGGCCGAACTGCCTCGCCCCACGCGCAGAGGTATAGAGTTTATCTGGGTAGAAACAATGGACCAGGTAACGGCTCTAGCCCTGCTCGCCGAGAACGAGAACAGCAGCAACAACTACGCATCGGGGATAATGAATTACGAGTACAACATAGTTACCAACCCGTGATTCTACCCTCCCCGACCTCCGACTAAAAAACAGCCTCGCGATTGTATTTTTTATCCAACAGGTGATGACGCACCGATCTACAGCGCAAAGCAGCGACAGAGGCAATTGCCTTCATCCCTGCGCGCGTGCATGCCGGCTGCGTTCTTCGCAAAGATTGAGGCAAGAATAAAATGAACAACAGAAGATATTCGCGCGGCTCCAGCCGCGTTCGACGCGAGCGATACAGCGATGACAGCGCCAATCCCTATTTCAGGGATGCCGAGGTCGCCCGCACCCGTCCGGCAGGCAACGGTCTAACCTGGAAAAAGATAGACCTCCACCTGCATACCCCCGCTTCCTCCGACTACCGCGACCCCGGTATTTCGTACCTGGACATACTCAAGAAGGCCGAGGAACGGGGCCTGGACATGATCGCCTTTGCCGACCACAACACGGTGTCGGGATACGCGGCGATGCACCAGGAAATCGAAACGCTTACCCTGCTTGAGAAGCTGGGCCGCATCAACGACGATGAGCGCAATACCCTCAACGAGTACCGCCGCCTGCTCAAGAAGCTGGTGGTGCTGCCCGGTTTTGAGTTTACCGCCACATTCGGCTTCCACATACTGGGCCTCTTCCCGGAAGGCACATCTACCCGCAAGCTGGAGTATATGCTGCTCAACCTCAACGTGCCGGAGGAGAGGATGGTGCGCGGCGCGCCCGACGTCGGCTCGACCTCAGACGTGCTGGCGGCCTATGCTGCAATTACGGCAGCCGGGGGTATGGCGATTGCCGCGCATGCCAACTCGTCCAACGGCGTGGCTATGCAAGGCTTTCCTTTTGGCGGTCAGACCAAGATCGCCTATACTCAGGACCCCAACCTCATCTGCCTGGAAGTGACCGACCTCGACGTACCCGGCAGGCGCACCACCGCCAACTTCTACAACGGTACCAAGACCGAGTACCCGCGCCGGATGCACTGCATACAGGGTTCCGATGCCCACTCGCTGGACACCGAGCAGTCGGACAGCAACAACAAGCGGTTGGGAGTGGGCGCGAGAGTCACCGAGGTGCTGATGCGCGAGACCTCGTTTGCAGCGCTCAGAGAGGTGCTGCAAGGCGACGACTACACGCGTATTCGCCCCTACCGGCCCAACCGGCCCTGGGAGTTGGTGGAAGCCGCCCGCGCGAAGGGGCCGACCCAGATCGTGGCCTTCCACGAGCGGGCGGTACACCCTACCACCCGCACCCGCCCCATTATGCAGGACGTGGTGGCCTTCGCCAACGGCTACGGCGGTATTATCTATATAGGTGTAAGTTCCGAGGCAAACGGCTCGATACAGGGCCTGGACAGGCCCGAAGAGGCTATCCGCATGCTCAGGGAAGATGTGCACCGCTCGGTTGAGCCTCCCCTGGACGTAAACTTCGACATCAAGGAAGGTGAGAACAGGGGCATCGTGGTGATGAACGTGCCGGGCGGGGACAACCGCCCTTACGTCTACACGCCGACCGGCCAGGTGTACCTGCGCGAAGGCGGCACAAGCGTGTTGGCGACCCGCAGCCAGATGGTGAAAATAGTGCTGGACGCGGCCAGGGCACACGGTGTTCTACTGCCGGCGCAGGAACCCGCGCGTGAGACGCAGCAGACGCCGATTGCAGCCGAACCGCGCCCGGCTGCCGAGCCATCCGCCTCGCCCCGGTCGAGACAGGCTGCCGGAGATGAGGCGCAAAGCAGCGAGGAGAATCAGCCTCGCCGCCGTCGAGACAACAGGCCGCCGCGAGAGGACCGTGAGGAGCGCCCTGCTCAGGAACAGAACAGGCCGGAGCTTGCTGAGGAGCGCC
Organism: Chloroflexia bacterium; assembly: GCA_038231875.1. Lineage (GTDB taxonomy): Bacteria > Chloroflexota > Chloroflexia > QHBQ01 > JADMIH01 > JADMIH01. The sequence goes on from JBBSIX010000253.1 coordinate 2,038, forward strand.
GAGCCGCAGCGCCTACCGAGCAGCCTACCGCCCCCGCCCCCACGCCCACGCCCACCCCCACGCATCCAGTCCGCCGCCCTGCTCTGCACAACCTGCCCCCTGAGAAGATCAAAGGACAAGTACAGCCGATGGCGCGTCGCGGCGAAGCTCCGCCTGCGCCTGGTAACGAACAGCCCAGCTTGCAGACGGTTCCCTTGGCGCACAAAGGCTCCTTGCCGGAAGTGACGCCCGCCGGGAGAGACGGCGAGGAGCCGATGGTGGTGGGTTTTGAGCCTGTTATAGTGGACCAGCCACCGGCGGTGCATCGCCGTAGGCCCGGCTCTCCTATACCCGAACCCTCTGAGGAGTTTGCTACCACCGTGAGCGCTGAAGAAACGGCATCTGCGGCAGAGTCTGTGAAAGCGGCTGCCGAGACCGCCGCCGAGTCGCTTGGGGCTGTAGACATTGAGGAGCCGCCCGCCAACCCCACCAGAGGCCGCACGCGCCGCAAGACTGCAACCGCCGAGACCGAAAAGGAGGAGGCCGCGCCCAAAGCCAAGTCAAGGTCGAGGTCCCGGACTAAGAAAGCCGCACCCGAAGCTGAGGCGGCAGAAACGGTGGAGATTACGACCCCGATGGAGGCCACAGTCGCCGCCGAGCACCTGAGCCGCGAGGAGATAATAGAGGCCGAGGCCGAGAAGCCGAAGCGGGGCAGAGGTCGCACTCGCTCTGGGCGCAGCAAGGCGCAGGAGGTGGAGCTTGAGATCGAGGCTCCCACCGCCGCAGCCGCCGCGACCGAGGCAGGCACAGAGGCTATCCTGACCGAAGCCGAAGTGGAGCCTGGGGCGCAGATACCGGGCGAACTGGAAGAGACCCCCGAAGCGCCCGCTAAAAAGGCTCGTTCGCGCCGCAAGACCGCCGCTCAGAAGGCTGCCGAAGCCGCTAAGGAGACGGCAGCCGCGCAGGGCGAACCTCAAGAGGCGACCCCCAATCGGGAAGCCCCCACTCAGGCCAAACCCAGGCGGCGCAGGACCAAAAAGAGCGAAGCGACCCCCGGCCCCGCCGGTGAAGAGATGCCCGGCGGCGAACCGCCCGACCCTCCAACTACGGGTGTTGAGATCATAGGTACCGAAACGGGCGGCAAATCTCCTTCATATACGATGCGCGACGTGCGTAACGGCCAGACGGTGAGCAATGTCACCCGCCAGTCGGCCCGCCGCCTGTGGCACTACGCCATAACGCAGCACGAGCGCGGCAACCCCGCGCTGTCCGAGGTGCTCTGGCACGGTAACTTGCCTATCGGCCTGTGGCGCAGGGACGAGCGCGCCGGTGCGGTGCGCTACGATCTGGTCAGCCGCTACCCGGACGGTTCGATGCGAATCTTCTACGGCGTCACCGATGACGGCCTGGCCGGTCCCTGGCGCGAGCTAGTGGGGCTGGCGGAGGAGGCAGGCTATACAGGGCCGGACGTGCCCGAATAAGGCAAGGTTCAGCGCTCCCGGCGCTCTAGACTTTGGGCCTTGCCTTTCAAGCTCAACGTTCAAGCTCGATGAGGAGTTACAATGACACTAGGCACAGAACCGATCACAGTGGGCGCGAACTGGCTGCCTCTGCCGGCCCCCGCCGACCTTGACAAGCCAGGCACGGAATGGTGGCTCTCCGTGCTGGAGCGCGCCCTCCTTTCCAGAGCAATGGACGACCTGGAAGTCACAAAGGAGTACCGCCCCAACCCCGACAAGCCGATGGAGGGCAAGCTCAAGTTCCAGTTCGGGGCGAAGGGGCACGAAATCCCTCAGCTTATCACGGCGGCTCTGCTAGATCACCCCCACGACGGCGCGACGGTCTACTATCGCTCCCGGCCTTTCATGCTGGGCGTGGGGCTGTCGCCTTTCGAGGCGTTCGCAAGCAACATGCACAAGCTGGAAGGGGTGTCGGGCGGGCGCGACATCGGTGTGGTGTTCAATCACCGGCAGCCCGGCGGCGTAACTGTGTTGCCGGCTTCGGGCGATGTAGGCGCGCAGTTCACCCCTGCAATCGGCTGGGCGCAGGCGGTGCAGTACCGGGTGCAGACGATGGAGCAAGAGGAGTACCGGGGCGCGGTTGCTCTGGCCCACGCGGGCGACGGCGCTACCGCCACTAACGGCTTCTGGAGCGCCCTCAACATCGCCACCCAGAACCATTTGCCCTATATCATGCTGATCGAGGACAACCAGTATGCCCTGTCGGTTCCCTGGCGCTACCAGACCGCCGCGCCCGACATTGTGGAGAACCTGGGACAGTTCCGGGGCATCAACATACAGACGCTGGAGGGCAGCCGTATCCCCGAACTGTACCGGGCAGTCCGCTCGGCCATCGCGGGTGCGCGAGGGGGAGAAGGCCCGCAGATGCTGCACGTGAAAGTGCCTCGCCTTACCGGGCACAACTGGCAAGACCCCGCCGCTTACAAGAGCGACGAGGAGAGGGCCTCGGACGAACGGCGCGATCCGTTAGCTAACCTGATCGCCTATTTGCAGGAGGAGCACGGCGTGCCTGCCGCCAAAGTCGAGGCGATGCGAGAGGAGGCAGCCCTTTTTGCCCGCACCCAGGCCGAAGCCGCATGGCAGGAGGGCACCGAGCCGCAAGGGGAGGACGCGCTCACGCATCTGTTCGCGCCGGCACAACCCCAACAGCATGCAGAACCGATTACCGAAGGCCCACGCTTGACGATGCAACAGGCGGTCCGGCAAACGCTCGAAGATGAGATGAGTCGCGACGAGACCATCCTGGTGTTCGGGGAGGACGTGGGGGCGTTCGGCGGTGTACATCGCGTGACCGACGGCTTGCAGACGCGGTTCGGGGAGGCCCGGTGCTTCGACACCAGCCTCAACGAGGAAGGGATAGTGGGCCGCTCTGTCGGCATGGCGGCGAACGGGCTGCGACCTGTGCCCGAAATCCAGTTCCGCAAGTA
>JBBSIX010000254.1:0-4952 GCA_038231875.1 Chloroflexia bacterium
CAGGATGACCAGCCAAGCTCCGCGCCCCAGCCCTAACGCTTTGGGCCGGAACCGCCAACTGCCTGCCAGCACCAACAGGACGATGCCGAGCATGACATAGGCCGGTATCCTGCCCAACATCTCCACCCAGCCTATTTGGTCGCCCCAGAGCAGACCTACAAAGGCAAGCACGAATATCAGCAGCCCCGCCAGGGGTATGAGTTTCTCTTTCTCGTACATAGTTCAGCACCACACTCTATCTACTGCTCCTCTGAAAATAGTAGGGGCACGGCGCGCCGTGCCCCTACGGACGCGCACATTTTCATTGTCGGTTGTGGCATGAGGGCCATGATTACTCAGAAGGGCCAGTTCTGCACCACCCACACGATAGCCGGGGCAACGGCCAGGGCAGGCAAGTAGTTCGCCAGCTTCAGTTCCTTCAGGTTGAGTAGGCGCAGACCCACGCCCACGATTATCAGGCCGCCGGCGGCTGTCATCTCCAGGATGTAAGAGTTGTCGTGGCTGGGCACGCCGCTCATCATGCCCCAGGCGGCCAGACTGAGCGCGCCCTGGTAGATTAGTATGGTAACAGTCGAGAGCAGCACGCCCCAACCCAGGCTCGCCGCGAACGCGAACGCCGCAAAGCCGTCCAACATCGACTTGAGGGCCAGAAACGAGATGTCGCCGTTGATGCCGTTCTCAATCGAGCCGAGTATGGTGAGCGGCCCCACGCAAAATATCAGGCTGCTGGTGACGAACGCCTCGCTCAGGGTGGAGTTCTGCTTCGCATTCAGGCCCTTGCTGCTCCCCGCCAGCCGCCGTTGTAAGTAGTTGCCCAGGTTGTCCAGGTGAAAATCGAGGCGCAGCAGTTCCCCGATCAGCCCGCCAAGCAGGATGCCGGCCAGCAGGATGAGGATGTTGCTCGTCTTGAGGGCGTTCTGCACGCCTATCAGCATGGTGGCAAGCCCCAGCCCGTTGAAGATGATCGCCTGGAACCGCTCAGGCAGTCGCCCGCCCACCAGGAGGCCCAGCGTGCCCCCAATGAGCACGGTCAGCGCATTTAGCAGTGTGCCTGAAACCGGCATGTATCTCCTTTGCATGCTAGGGAACCCTGAAGAACCTCATAGCACCCAGCGCATGGCGGCGTACTACTCAGGCTACCTCTTTATCCTGGCGCGCACTTTGTTTGCTATAAGCTCAAGCTCAGGCAGGCGCATCAGCCAAATAAGGGCGACGTACAGGCCCCCGCCCACGACGGCGGGCACACCCAACAGCACGATCCGCGAGGGGAGCGAGCCGGCCTCCACCCACTGGGCCAGACCCAGCCACACCGCCCAACTGACCAGCGCCATGACCGCCGCCGCGCCTGCCGCTTTGAGGGCTGTTTCGCCGATGTGATACCCGCGCAGGCCGCCGTCGGGCCGCAACACTCGCCACAGGAGCAGGCCGGTGACGATGGCATGGAAGGTAAGTTGCGCTGAGTTCGCCAGTATGAGGCCCGTCATGCCCATCGTCTCTACCGTGCCGTAGGCTATCGCCAGATACACTCCTACCGATGCGATGCCCACCAGCACCGGCGTGACGGTGTTCTTGCGCGCATAAAAAGCGAATATCAGCACCTGGTCTATCGCGCTAAACGGCAGGCCGGGTATGTAGAACAACAAGGCCAACACCACCAGGTCCTGGTCGGCCCCATTGAAGTTGCCGTGGCGGAAGATAAGCCCCACCAGAGGCGACGACAGGGCCAGCAGGCCCGCCGCCGCCGGCAGCACCAGCAACGTCACCATCCGCAAGCCGGTAGACAAGGTGCGCCGGTACGCCGCCGTGTCGCCGAGGCTGAAGTGCTGGGACAAAGAAGGCAGCGAGGCTATCGAGATGCCCGCCGACACCAGGCCCAGGGCGAGCTGCACCAGGGTGGTGGCATAGCGCATGGCGCTGATCGAGCCTTCGCCGGTTTGAGAGGCCAGGTTGCGGTCTATAAAGAGCGCCCCCGAGCTAATCACCACGCTGATGCCCACCGGCGCATACAGCTTGAATATCTTGCGAACCGCAGGGTGCTTCAGATCGAGGGTGGGGCGCAAGCGGATGTCGCGCAGGCCGGGCGCTTGCAAAGCCAGCATCGCGAACGCGCCCACCACCAACCCAAGCGCGAGGCTCTTCACGCCCAGTACGCTTACCAGGCTGAAGGCGCAGAAGATAATAGCCGCATTGAACAGGGCAGAGGTGAAAGCCGGATAGATAAAGCGGTTCAACGAATAGTGTACCGCCATCACCACCCCCGACAGGCCCATGAATATCACCCCCGGCAGCACCCACTGGGTCATCACCAGTGCCAACGTCTGCGTTTCGGGCAGGGCATCCTGCGACATAAATCGCACCAGAGGCTCGGCGAATATCTCCAGCAAGCCCACCGCCAGCAGCATAAAGAGGAACGCTGCGGTCAGCACCGTGCTGACGATTTTGGCGAACTCGGCCCGTTTATCCTCCCTGGCGGCGTACTCCGAAAAGACCGGGACAAGGGCCGCGCTCACCGTGCCCGAAATCAGCAGGTCGTACACAATGGTGGCGACGTTGTTGGCTATCGTAAAGGCATCAACCGACCCGCCCACCCCGAACAGGTGGGCGATTGTGCTTTCACGCCCCACACCCAGCAAGCGACTGAGGATCGTGCCGGCCATGAGCACAAGGGCTGCGCGGGCGATGTGCCCCCCGGTACGGAGCCGCCTGTCCTGCTCCTCTGCCGCCGACATCGCCTCGGCTTCGATGCCAAGTTCGGCGGCCTGAGCTTCGGGTTCTTGTAGAGTTACGTCTGTGTTTGCGAACATAGTTTACCTATGTGCCGGGCCGTTACAGGCTAACCCTCTAGCCTCTTGATAAGCTCACTCGCGCTGTGCCCCTCGACAAAGGGGATGATACGCACCACGCCGCCGTACAAAGCCACCGCATCGGCTTCGGGGAGGGGTTTGCCGGCGGGCGCATAGTCGCCGCCTTTGGCATACACCTCCGGCTTGAGCGCCTCGACAAGCCCTGTGGCGGTCGGCTCGTCGAATATCACGGTGTAGTCCACGGCGCGCAGAGCGGACACGACCTCTGCTCGTTCAGCCTGGGGCACCACCGGGCGGCCCGGCCCCTTGTAGCCCTTCACCGACCTGTCCGAGTTGATGCCTACAACCAGCACATCCCCTAGTTCGCGCGCCGCCGCCAAGTAGCGCACATGGCCTATGTGCAGCAGGTCGAACGTACCATTGGTCAGCACCAGGCGCAACCCCGCCCTGCGCCAGCCTTCCCGCACCGGCAAAAGCTCTTCCAAACCAACTACCCTGCCTGCTTCGGCCAAAATAGACACCTATCCTTGTATTGTCTTTGGTTAATACACCGCAGAGGCTATGCTACGCTAAACACGAAGTACGCGAAGATGCGAAGGGACGAAGGTTTTTATTGTTGTTCCCCGCCGGCAAAGAGTGGTTGAAAGTTACCGGCTTTGGAATGGAAGAATCAGCTGGATGAGTAAGGAACCCTCAAAAATCTCTGCGCGTCCTCCGCGCACTCTGCGCCTCGGCGGTATATTTATTAAACTGGGAGACCTTCCTCAAGCTCCGGCACAGCCGTCCCAGTGCCCAGGTGTCTCTGGAGGAGGGTCAGGCAGAACAGGCCGATGCCCACTCCGAACCAGAGGGTGGCGAAACGAATCAGCAAGGTGGCCGCCACTGCCGTGTCTTGGGGCATGGCTATGGCAAGCTGCGCGGGCACAAGGAACTGGAGCATACCTGTGATGCCGGCGTCCGTCGTGCCCAGGCCGCCCGGCAGCAGCGTCACCGAGCCGATAAGGGTGGAGGCCGACAGGATGAAGGCGCAGATGACCACCAGCAGCGCCGAGAATGGAACCCCCAGGCCCATCATCACCAGCACAAAGGCCGCCACCTCGCCCGACCACGATACGACGCCCACTATTACGCCGAACAGCAGGTTGGGCAACCGAAAAAGCTCGAACGAACTGTCGTAGAAGGCACGGGCGTGGTGCGCCACCTTCGACACAACGGGCAGCCGCTCGGCAAAGGTCAACAGGCGATTAGCCAGCAAGCGATTCTGAAAGACAAACAAGAAGATGACCGCAAAGAGGGCGATCACCACCAAAATAGCCCGACCATAGTCGAACAGCACCAACCCGACCGAGGCGAGTACCAGCATAGCCAACCCATCGGTGAGCCTCTCGGCCATGACGATGGGCGCGGAGGTGGCTATCGGCGTGCCGCGCACCTGCTTGAGCAAGTACGACTTGAGCAGTTCGCCCACCTTGCCGGGGGTCATCGCCATCGCCATGCCGCTCAGGAAGATAAGCAGCGAGTCTTTTTTCGGCACGCCTGTTGCCCCGATGAGCCGCAGGTACACGTCCCACTTGAGGAAGCGCAGGGCATAGTTGAACAGAGTAAAGATCAGGATGGGCGGCACGAGCCACCAGTTGAAGCCCCGCAGCACAGCCAACATCTTGCTGAAGTCGGCGTACACCGCCAGCCCCGCCACCACCACCAGGCCCAGCACCAGCCCCAGGATAAGCTTGCCCCGTAAACTGCCGAGCGCGTTCAAAGACGGTACACCCTTTCGGCGTCGCCGGTAAACAGATATGCGGTCATAGATGCTAGTTTAGCAGAGGCAATAGGAGGATGGCAAGCGGATGGGGAGTCTGTAATGGGTCAGACTTAGGGTGGGACAATGGTCTGTAGGGGCAGGCACGGGGGGTTCTTGGGCATAGCCCAATTCAGGCCCCTACAGTTCATCCTTTATGAGTTGCCCCCGCTTCGACCCCCCCGCTGCGCTCATACCCCAAATCTGATTACTTACACACCAAAAACTATATACTTTAGGACTTTCGCTCAGGCACTGTAAAAAGCGGTGATGTGCGGATTACGCAGTTCAGCACGCAAGTAATCACTGAGCAGGTCAGATTGAGCACGATACAGCGACTTGCCGAGGCG
>JBBSIX010000255.1:0-4933 GCA_038231875.1 Chloroflexia bacterium
ACCACCTCGCGCATCGTCTCCTGGATCGTGCGGAAGGTGGGAGGATAGTTGAAGAAGACCTCGCCGTCCTCCAGGTGGGCCGTCGGCTCGCCGTCTGTGATCACGATTATCTGCTTGTTTTGCGACTTGCGCCTGCCCAATATCTGCCTCGACAGCATAAGGGCGTGCTGCAAGTTTGTGCCGTACTGGTACTCGCTCCAATCTAGCTGGGGCAGCATCTCAGGCTTCAACTCTCGCGCATAGCCCGAAAAACCGATTATATGCAGGTCGTCCTTGGGGAACTGCGAGCGTATCAAGTGGTTCAGCGCCAGCGCCACCTTCTTGGCCGCCAGGAAGCAGCCCCGCAGCAGCATCGAGCGGCTCATGTCTATCAATAGGCAGGTGCTCGACTGAGTAAGGAACTCGGTCGAGTAAACCTGAAAGTCATCCGGCTGTAGCCTCACAGGCGCGCCTGGGCCGTTGCGTTCGATGGCGGCCACCAGGGTCTTATTCAAATCGAGGTAGAACGGATCGCCGAACTCGTATGCCTTCGAGTCATAGGTGCGCTCGCCGCCCCTGCCCCTGACAGTCACCGCATGCCGGCCAAATGCATCCCGCTTGAGCACCCCGAATATATCCTGTAGCGCCTTCTGCCCTACCTTGCGGAGGGCGCGAGGGGTAAGTTGCATCTCACTGCCGTCCCACTCCAGGTAACCCGCCTCCTCAAGCTGTTTGGCGAGTTCACGTAGCTGCTCCAACGCTTGCCGCGCATCGGGGCCGAGCAGTTCCTCCACATTCTGCGCGTCCACATCGTCGAGGCCGTCGCCGGAGCGCCGGGCGGCGTTCAACTCGCCCTCCAACTGCTCCATCCGGTCGAGTTGCTCCATGATCTGCATCGCCTCGGTCATACTGATCGACTCGTCGGAGTCGCCCGAAAAGCGATACTGGCGAGCACCCATCTGGGGCATCATCTGCGACAGGTGCATGGCAAGCTCCTGCATCTCGGCTTGCAGGCCGGGGTCCTGCATCAGAGACTGCATCGCCGCCTCAAGCTCGGCGCGCTGGCCGGGAGACATCGAGTTGAGCACATTCTCCATGTACTGCATCTGCCTCTGGAAGTGCTCCATCAGCTGGTCCATGTTCTCGATACCGGGGGGGAAGTGATGCCCGTACTTCTGCATGAAGTCGTTGAAGCGCCCCTGCTCACCCGGCTTGCCCTCGGCCCGGTCGCGCATCATGCCGTTCAGGTCGCGCAGCATGTCGCGCATCTCCTGCATGGCGTTGGGGTCTTGCTGCATCTGCTGCATGCCCTGTTGCATGCCGGAGAAGTTGTTCTGAAGCATCTGCTTCTGGAGCATATCGAGTAGCTCCTGGAACTGCCGGCGGGCCTCCGGCTCCATGAAATCATACTCGCGCAGGCCCTTTATCTGCCCGCCTATGTCTTTCGGAAGCTGGTCCAACTGCTCTTTGCGCCGGGTTGCCATCTTCTGGAGCATCTTCTGGAGCATCTCATGCTCCTCAGCACCTGGGGATTCACCTTGCTCACCCTGCTCACCTTGCTCTTGTTCCCCCGGCTCACCCTCTTGCGGCTGTTGCGCCTGTTGCGCCTGTTGAGGTGATTGTGCCTGGCGGCCTTCTTCCACGCGGCGGTCTATGCCGTCGCGCTCGGCATCTTTTATCTTTTCGAGGCGCTCTTGAATATCTTTGACGATGCCGTCCATGTTGTTGCGGCGCAAAGTCTCCTGGCGCTGCTGCTTGAGCCGCTCCATCAGGTCGCGCAGACCGGGCATCCGCTCGCCCGACTGGAACTTGAATCCCTGCTGCATCAGCTTTTCGAGGGCGCGGCGCACATCACCGTGCTGCATCACATCCTCGGAGATAGCCTCCATGATAGCATCGGCATCGTAAGGCATAATTTGCTGGGTTCCATCCCAGCGGGAGTATCGAAAAGCCATTGGTGTGCCTCTTTCGGGAGTAGCTGCGAGTTGGTGGGGTCGGAGAGTTTTGCATGACGTAGCTGAGTGTAGAACGTGGCTGAGTCATGTGAATGGGGCCTGGGGCGTGCGTTCAGCCGCATGTACGGAGCGGGTCAGGCTAGAGCGGGTGTTGCATCTTCACGGGTTTGTTCCTGGGGCGGCGGCATGGCCTCCCCCTCCGGGCTAGTATAACTGTTATCCCATACGCGCTGCAACACAACCCACTGGTCTGGTGCTCGGCGTATCATCTCTTCAAGCACGGCAACCAGTTTTTTCATATTCACCCGCACGTCCTCATCGTAGTCGCCGGTGCTTTGCAGTTGTAGGGGCGGGGCTATGTGGAGGGTCGAAGTGTTGTCGGGGCGGCGCAGCGTGTAGACCGGGATGAGGGGCAGCTTGAGGCGCATGGCAAGCACCACAGGCCCGGCGGGCAGGTCGGACGGCTCGCCAAAGAAGCGCACCGGCACGCCCGCATCGCCCACGTCGCGGTCTGCGGCCAGCATGAGCGTGCCGCCTCCACGCAGGAACTTGAAGATAGTGCGTACCTGGGCGCTACCCATCCGTATCATCTCAAGGCCAAACCGCCCGCGCAGTTGGTTCACGTAGTTGTACAGCTTGGCGGGCTTGATGTCCTCGGCGACGATGCCCATTTTGTAGCCCAGTATCGCCCCAAGCTGGGCCACCAGGCTGAAGTTGCCGAGGTGCCCGCCCACGATCAGCACGCCCTTGCCGCCTGCCGCCGCCGCTTCGAGGTGCTCCATCCCCTCGCGCACGGGTATCATCCGGTGTACGTCCTCCGGCTTCAGGTGAGGCAATCGCACCAGGTCGTAGTAATTCTTGAGAGTATTACGCACCACCCGGCGGGCGAGCTTGCGCCGCTCACCCAGGGGTGCGTCCGGTAGCACGTGGCTCAGGTTGCTTAGTACCGCCGCCCGCACGGAAGGTGAGAGGCTGTAGATAAGGCTGCCGACTAGAGTCGCCAGCCAGTAGCCGAGGCGCGAGGGCACAAAGCGCGACAGCCATGAGCCTATTTTGATGAAGTAGTAGCTTTTCATATTGGATAGAGGAGCCGCATACAGCCGGTCATACAATTATATCATGTATACCACGTAAACGTTCAGGTTTGGGGTAATCACCACTTACCCACATCTTTATGCAGAACAACGAGCGCAATCCCAACTGGTTACGCTCATCCTCACTACAACTTGTCATTTCGAACGTAGTGAGAAATCAGCAAGTGGAGCATGATTCTGGGTGGTGGAATACCTGCTCTGTGTTATTCCGCACCGCTTTATGTATACGCCTACTGTCATACAGGCGCACTGATTCCTCACTTCGTGAGGCATACAAGTTGTAGTATATTCTCGCCTGCCGGCACGGTAGCATACGTAGCTTGAGATGTGGGTATTCACCAGTTAGGGTGAGCTTGACTCCAATCTCGTATCTCTGGTAATATCTACTTACCAGCCCCTGGTTCCTGCGGCCACCTTTTTACAATTCCCTACAGTATGCTTTACCTGGGAGCTTGCTTGCTTCTTTTACCTCTTGGCTTACAACGGCGTGTGCCGGTGCGACGGTTACGCGCCTTGCGTGCGCTCGCCATGTTTCTTCTCTGTGTGGGAGTAGGGCCGTTTGCGCCTTCCCCTATGTTTGCCTCAAATGCCGCTTCCCGCTCCTTCCCTGTAAAGCCTTACGTCTATGTGACCGCTAGCTCCGCTACTTCTTACGATGTAATGCTGACCGATGGGGTCAATAAGGACCGTATGGCGGCTCGCGTCAAGGTGGATGGCGTCTACTTCGGCGATGTAACTGCCCGCCTCTCTAAAGACGGTGGTATGGTGGCCTTCAGGGTGAGCGGCGACCGTGTTGGCGGCTCAAGCCTGTGGGTGGTGGATGTCAAGACTGGGGAGTACACGAAGGTGGCAGCCTCTAAGACCGCAGGCGAAGGGATAGGCTCCTACGCATGGTCGCCCGCAGGCCGGACGGCGGCCTTTGTGCGCGCCGCCCCTGCCCTCGACCCGCCGGCCGCCGATACTGCTTTCGGAACGGTGTATCTCTATTCGACAGGCTTTGAGGCAGCGCTGTTGAAAAGCTCGCACGGCAGCGACCGCGTGTTGACCTTTTCGGGCGACGGCCTCGGCGTCTACGTAGCCAGGCGCGAATATGTCGAGGGGGTTGCGCTGGAGCATCTTGTCTACCTACCGCTCTCCGGCGAAGAAGGGATGCCGGTCATGCACAGCCGTCCCGACCTCAAGTACAGTAGCTTCTCAGTTTGGACGGCCCCGGGCCGGAGCGACAAAGTAGCCGCCCTGGTGGAAGGCAACTTCTCGATGGCCCAGGCAGGCGCTGTGCCCGCCGGCTCATTGGCCGCCAACGCTCTTGAGGAGGGGATAGCGGCTGTCCTGAGAGTAATCACAGGAGATGCCATGCTGAGGCGTACCGGCGAGACCAAAGAGGTCTCAACCGCCGGCCTGCTCGCCCGCAAGTCGGGGCTGGGGCTGGCCGTGTCCGACCCCGCAGGCTCCACGTCCACCTTGCTGCGCCGAGACGCCGAGGCATACCCATATGTAGACTGGGCGCCCGACGGCAAAACCGTGATCGTGGGAGGCACACGCACCGGCGCGGCCTGGGCTGTGGACCTCCAGGGCAACCGCCGCTCCCTGGACGTTTCCCTCTCCGGCATGGCCGTGCGCTCCTGGTCCGATGACGGCTTGACGGCGGTCCTGTCCGACATGCCCACCTCCCGGTTGGTGACACTCGATTTTAAGGCAGGCGACGTGCTCCTGTCGAAAGAGATGGGCTATTCCAAAGTAGGCGCAACGGCAGTAGCCCTCAAAGTGCCGTACATACATCAGGTGAACGACACAGCCGCCAACGGCGACGGCAACTGGGCATGCGGCCCCACCTCGGTGGCGATGGCGCTGGCCTACTATGGCAAGTTGGCTCCCAGGCAAGGGCTTGCCGACGAAGCAAAGCCG
>JBBSIX010000256.1:0-4901 GCA_038231875.1 Chloroflexia bacterium
ATCGCCTGAGTTCCAACATCGCGCCGTACTACACTGATATTTCGCGCCCGCAGTTCGGTAGTCAGTTAGAGGAGGCGTGCAGCGAGCTTGAAGCGGTGGGTGCGCTGGCGCGGCGTCTCGACATGCGGCTGAGTATGCACCCCGGCCAATACACCGTCTTAAATTCACCCACCGACAAGACTTACGAAGCGTCGGTGCGTGAGCTACGGTACGCAGCCGACGTGCTTGATATGATGGGCCAACCTGCCGGCAACAAAGTCATTGTCCATATAGGCGGGGCATACGGCGATAAAGAACCTGCGCTGCAACGCTGGATCGAACGTTACCCGATGCTGCCGGAGAATGTGCGCGCCAGGCTCGTGATCGAGAACGACGATACGATCTTCAACGTGGCCGATGCCCTGTACGTCAGCCGGGCCACGGGCGTGCCCATCGTCTTCGACAATCTGCACCACCGGGTGAACCCAAGTCCTTTGCCTGATGGAACGGGCGAATTGGGCGAACTGGGGGAGGTGGAGGCTTTGCACTTGTGCCTGGCAACCTGGCCGGAGGGTCAGACCCCCAAGATACACTACTCGGACCAGCGTACCGAGCCGGTGCAGGTGCGTGTGAAGGGCAAGGGTGTGCGAACCCAGTCGGCTTCGGCGGGCGCTCACGCGGACTATGTAGACCCTGCTGAGTTCGCGGCCTTTCTGCGTAAGGTCGATAGCAGTGACTTCGATGTGATGTTCGAGGCCAAAGCCAAAGAGTGGGCTGCCGTGCGCGTGATGGATTATTTGCGCGAACATGGTATGATTGAGGCGCTGAACGCAGCTTAGGAGACAATGCGCGTTATCGCTGACATAACCGAACGGCCCTCTACGCCTGCCGTATTGACGATAGGCTCCTTTGACGGTGTGCATCTGGGGCACAAGGCGCTTATCAACAGCGTGGTGGAGAGCGCCCGCATACTGGGCGTGGCGTCGGTGGCGCTCACTTTCGAGCCGTCGCCCAGGGAGGTGCTCATGCCCGGCATGCCTCTTGCCTATCTGACCCGCCTGCCGCAAAAGCTCGACCTGCTGAGGCAGACCGGCCTCGACGAAACAGTGGTTATCCCCTTCACGCAAGAGCTATCGCGCGTAGAGGCCCCTGACTTCATCAATTGGCTGCGAACTTATCTGCCGTTTGTCGAACTGTGGGAGGGTGCGGGCTTTGCGTTGGGGCGCGGACGCACCGCCGGCACCGAGGCGCTGGCGAGCCTGGGGGAGGAGTTGGGCTACCGATTGTGCGTTGCCCCACTGGTGGAGGTCGAAGGTGGGCCGGTCAGCAGCACCCGTGTGCGCGAGGCGGTGCTGCTGGGCGACATGAGGGAGGCGGCACGTTTGCTGGGCCGCCTGTATGCTGTGCCCGGTGTGGTGGCGGCAGGCTCCAAGCGGGGCCGCGACCTGGGCTACCCCACCGCCAACCTGGACACCCCTCCCCACCAGGCTGTGCCGGCCGACGGCATCTATGCTACCTGGGCCACGCGGCATTCCACCGGCGAAAGGCTCCCCTCAGTCACCAGCGTGGGCTTGCGCCCCACGTTTGAAAACAGCGAGCGACTCGTCGAAGTCCACATACTGGACTACAGCGCCGACTTGTATGGAGAGACCCTTACCACCGAGTTTGTGGCCTACCTGCGCCCACAGGAGCGCTACGAGGGCATCGAACCTCTTATCAAGCAGATGGCCCAGGACGTGGGGATGACGCGCGCAATATTGGCCGAGAACGGTTGAGGGTGGCCGTTCGTTTCATATGCCGACCCCTGATTAATCCAAACTATCTATAGGCCCGTATACCTAAATGGAAAGCAAGTAGACAGTTATATGTCCACTCCTTCCTCCTTCTGAAAGAGAAGCCCCTCTGCCGGGATAGCGGAGGGGCTTCTCTTTTTAACTTTGCGCCGGAAATCAGGCTAGCGGCTCAGGAACCAGCCTATGCCGGGGGTGTTGTCGGTGGGCTGGGGATAGTACTGGCGCAGCTTACCGATGCTGTAGGGGTCAACGGGCGTGCTGTTGGCGTTGTAGAGGGCGAAGTGGAGGTGTAGAATACCCCGGCCCGCGCCGGTGTCGCCCGCCATGCCCAAGTACTGGCCGCGCTTGACGTAGACGGTGTTGGACTGCGAGCCTCTGGGGATGTTTGCCGAGATGGACGCCAGGTGCCCGTAGTAGGAGTAGTAGGTAGAGCCGTTGACTTCATGCTTGATCCAGACGGCGTTCCCCTGGCGAGAGCTACAGTTGCCGCAAGCCATACCGTCGGCAGACGCGATCACCGGGAAGGTGTCCCAACTGTTTACATTGTTGACATTGCCGTTGACATAATCAATGCCGCCGTGAAAGCCGCCACTGCTGGAATAGTACCAACCAGACAGGATGCTCATGTCCGAATTGCCGTTGAACGGCAGGGTGAGGAACTGGTACGAAGCCTGGCGTACAGGGGCATAGGTGGTGTGGGCCTCAGCCGGCTGGGATGTCGGGACCACAACCGAGGCAATCACCGCTGCTGCGGCGGCTACGGTTGCGAAGAGGGCGCGGGCGCGTCGAGAAGTTGCCAAAGACTGAACGCCGGAGAACGCTGAGAAACTAGGACGAGCGATATGCATCGGAAAAGAGACCTCCATTAACAGGGTTTGCATTTGGTTGATTCGCACTCGGCGGCTACCGCTTGTTTAGAGCGGCGGCGCAACCTCTCGATTATATCCGGGCGTTTGCACGCACATCCAGCGATTCTTACCCTTTTCACCAACTTTTACGACATAGTACGCCCATGATACGTAAGTGGGTAAGCAGCCACTACGACGTGTTACGTAGGCGCGCCCCGCGCAGGTACGTAGAACGCCGCATATACAGAGAGACGGCATCTCTCGTATAATCTCGTATAATGAGGAAAGCTCACCCAAAGTTCTCATGGCAAGCGCATGCGCCATGTAATTGTTCAGGCTTGGAGTGGAGCAAGCCGGCATCGTGGTATGCAAGATGACTGGAGCGCAGCATGGAAGAGCACGATGAACCGTTTGGATGGTGGGGTTGGCACTGGCAGCCGGCCGTGCCTCTCTCGATCATGCAGATAATAGAGGCGGGCAGCGCCGATACCAAGCTGATGGCCCTCGTTTGGGCGATGCTGGCGCGCCGAGCGTCGGTGCTGGTGGCGGCAGAACCCCCTATGGCCGGCAAGACCACTACCCTTACCGCCCTGCTCGATCTGATGCCGCCCGGCACAAAGCGCGTCTACTTGCGCGGCTACTATGAAACGTTCGACTTTGCAGACGAGCCGGAGGCCGATCCGCAGCACACCTACGTGCTCGCCAACGAGATGAGCGATCACCTGGCGGTCTATCTGTGGGGATCGCGTATATACAAGACGTTCGAGCTTACCGAGAGGGGCTACGCCCTCGGCTCGACTATGCATGCGGAGACGGTGGAGGACGTGGTTGCCATCCTCAACTCGGACCCTCTGCTTGTGCCCCCGCGCCTGATAGCTAACCTCACGCTGGTGATAAACCTCTACGTAAGCAGCACCTATGGACGAGGGGTGCGCCGCTTCAACACGGTAAATATGCTCGGCCCCGGCAACGAGGAGGGCGGCGACTTCTTCCTGCCGGGCGTGCAGCCCACCCTGCTGTCGAGTTGGGATCGAGCCGAGGATGCTTTCGACCACCGCTTCCGGCAGCCCGCCGTACAGGCCACGCTGGCCGAGTGGGCCGGTTGCACACCTGAGCAGTGGCAGGAGGACGTGGAGAGGCGAAAGGCGTACCTGGATAAGATGCTGGCCGACGGTGTGCTTGGCATCGAGGAGACACGCGGCGCGCTGGGGCGGTTCTCTATGGGGTAATTGTCTGGGAGCCTCGCAAGTGGCGCAGCATGTCGAGTAAGGTTATGCCGGTGATGGCTGCGAAGACTATACCCTCAAGAGCGGACATCGGGAGCAGACTCTGATCCTGTGCTAAATTATAGCTAGGGTAATCAGGGTAGTTATAGTACGAGGCGCCAATAGTGAAAAAGCCGCTTGCGGCCCCACCCACTAAGTTCGACCACCGCCACCTGCCGGCATGCTCAACATAGGGGCGCAATACAGGAGCCTGTGCGAGGCCTATGATATCACCACCTATCGCACCCATTGTTATCGCAGTTGCTATCCAAGCGAAATTAGAGAACCACAACTCGCCATAAAACTGTAGCAGTGGAGTCGTCACCAGGAAAACGACCGGCAAGCGTGCCGCCCATGCTATTGTGGTGACTTTCACCCATCGGAAAGCCGCAGACTTGTTTAGATAGCGGGCCAACAGCAAGGCTTGTGCTATTCCTACCACCATGCCTGTCAGGGCGCCTTCTGCTGCGACAACCCCCAGCCTGAGAGGACCCTCTTGGCCTACAAAAAGCTCTAGAGACGCTTGGACGATCTTGGCTATGGCAAACGCCAGGCTGATAACCCATACCCACAGGTGCCAGAATCCCCAGCTGGGGCCTGTGTTGTGCTTCTCCCGGTATTCGTCTCGCTCAAAGATGTACATAGTGGAAGCTCATCATGTTGAAAACCGAGCCGCTAAAGGCGCGTCTGTAAGAACACCGCTGTACGCGCCTCTACTTGCCTTAACAAACCACCTCTCGTTTTGGTTCAAAAGCGGGAGAACCGCAAGGGTCGAGGCGGTGTAGTTTCGTCTCACCATAGTTGCGTAAAGGGCCGGACTTGGGGTGCAGGGGAGAATCCCCTGACGGGGTTACAGGGGTGTCCCCTGTTTTTCCCTAAGAGACTGTCTGGAAAGGTCAAGGAGCAAGGCGACGAAGCATCAAACGGGTCATAGCTATGTAAATCATCGCCTCACTACTCTTGGGTAACACTTCATAGTCTTTGCTCAATCGCCTGCACTGTGTCAACCAGGCGAA
>JBBSIX010000257.1:0-4888 GCA_038231875.1 Chloroflexia bacterium
GTACACGCTGTAATACTGGTAGAGGTTCGCCATCTCCACGCTTGGATCGCCGTGCCTGTAGTTGATCATCGGATACTCAAGGATAACAGTATGCGGCTGCTGGGCGAGCCACCTGTACACGGGCGGCACGGCATCCCTCGTGCCCACAGGCTCCATGTGTACAGGCGCGCTCCAGCTTTCCGCCACGGACAGCAACACCAGTAAGGCAGCCACCGCAGGCACCAGGCGGCGTGCCACTTTATCGTGGCTTACTCGCACGAGGAGCAGACGCAAGAGCAACAATGCCCCGAAGCCCGCGAGCACGCTCAAACTCAGTGCGGTGAGGATGTCTATGCGAGCCACCACCCGCATGCTCTGAAAACCTGGGGCATATTCGTGCAACAGCGCGTAGGGCAGAGGCATTACCCGCTGTACAGCATTAGGGTCGTAGTTGGACGAGGCATAGGTAATTTGCAGGCTCGGCCCCAGGGAAAGAAAGGCAGAGAATAACGCCACAATACTGTAAAAGCCCGCGTGCAGCCACAGCGAACCTCTCTGGACTTCCTCAGCAGCATTGGGAGAGCGGTAACGCCGCGAAAGCAGCAGGCCCGCCACCGCCAGGAGCAAAACGAAGAATCCGGGGAAAGCTGCGCGTTCGATAGACCAGGGGCCGGGGTCTGCAAACGGCGCGAGCAGCGACCTGTAAGCGGGACTGCCCCGGAAAAGCGCGAGGAAGCTCGATAGCGTATTGGAGAAACGTTCCGCCTCAAACAGGCTCCGCTTGAACTCGAACTGGCCCTGGTCGCGGATGTAAGGCACGGCTATAGGCAGGATAAGCACCAGCGAGGCCGCAAGCCCAGCCGCCATTTTGCCGAGGAACGTCAGCGAAAAGGCACGCCTCTGCGCAAGCCCGTAATACACGACGAATAGCCCTAGCAGCATGGCGCTATAGAAGGCCAGGTAATGCCCGGACAGCGCCTGCAACGCGAACCAGCCGCCAAGCGCCACCGCCCACCGCCACTGCCGGGTCCACATCAGCTTGTAGG
The DNA here is from genome assembly GCA_038231875.1 of Chloroflexia bacterium. Taxonomy (GTDB): domain Bacteria; phylum Chloroflexota; class Chloroflexia; order QHBQ01; family JADMIH01; genus JADMIH01. The sequence continues at coordinate 1,026 of JBBSIX010000257.1, forward strand.
TAGCCAGAAGCACCAGGGGCATGAACTCGGTGGTATCGAGAGTGATGTGCGGCAGGTGGTTCATTCGGTAGAAGCAGAAGGCGAAAGCGGCTCCGGCCACCATACCGGCCCGGCTGCTCCCCGAAAGCTCGCGCACCAGCAGCCACATCGTGTAACCCGAGAAGACAAAGCTGAGGAACAGGACAGCGTTGTGACTGAGGACCGGGTTACCCAGCAGCCAGTAGAGGGGCGCGGCAAGCACCGCCTCCGAGAACGACAACTCATCGAAGGTGAGCGTGCCCCGGAAAGGATACATGATGTTGCTGTCGAACATACCGAGCGGATTGGTAGCCAGGGCATGCCCCTGCCAGGCCATCGCCCACACGCTATACAGTGGATCGCCCTTGTCCAGCACAAAGCCCCCAAGCTGAGGGAACAGGGGCCAGGTTGCCACTATCGCCAGGACGGTAAACGCCGCCAGCACAGCCAGGTGCAGAGCCAGGCTTGGCATGCGCGGGCTGGAGACGGCTACCGCTTCAACAGTCGAAGAAGCAGGCATGCTCTCAGTGACAGGTCTCTCAACCGTAGCAGCGGATGCAAATTGTAAGCGTCCCAACCTCATATTCGCTTCCGACCCCGCAGTTCGCCCCTGACCTCACCCAGCACCTCAAGAAGCGTCCTCGCGCCATGCTCCCAGTTGAAGCTGCGGCGCACGAATTCGGCCCCTGCCTGTCCCATGTGAGTAGCGCGCGCAGGGTCGGATAGCAGGCAAGCCAACGCTGTTCCCAATGCCTGCGGTGTGGCGGGCACAAGGTAGCCACTCACGCCCTCCTGCACGGTGTCACGCGGTCCACCCTCGTCCACCGAGACCACCGGCAGCCCCAGGCCCAGCGCCTCGATCACGGACAGACCAAAGCTTTCCTCCCGTCCGGTATGTACATAGACGTTGCCCAATACGTAATGGGCGGGCAATTCTTCCTCTGGCACTGCGCCGGTAAAGACTACATCCTCACCAGGCTTCATACCGAGCGAGCTTGCCCGTTCCTCCAGCGCGATGCGCTCAGGCCCCGCGCCCACGATCAGCGCCACGGCACCCGGCACCTTGCCTGCCACAAGATGCACGGACCGCAGGAACAGATCTATGCGCTTGCGAGGGTGAAGGTGATTCACCGTCACAGCCACCGGCCTATCATTCAGGTTGTAGCGTTCGAGCAACGCGGCGACAGTGGAGGAATCTGGCCATGAGAAATCCACCCCGTGCTCGATGACCACCGCCTCTCGCCGATATGCGTCCCAAATGCGGCGCGAACCGTAAGGGCTATTTGACAGCACCCGGTGTGCCGCGCCCACCATCCGGCGATCTAGCCCTCTGTATGCGCGAAACACCGGCTGGAGCGCCTTACCCACCAGACCCAACCGGCGAACTATGTCACCTGTGTCGCTGTAGATAAAGCGTGGCGGCTCAAAGCAAAAATAGAGCACGGGCACCCGTCGCCTCGTCACGGGAAGCAAGAAACGCCTGGCGAACCACATAGCGGGCACGCTGGGCGGTCCAAAGAACACCACACCGCTCAACTTCTCCTGCAAGAGATTTACGGCAAGGGCAGGCCCAAGCGCGTACTCGATGGCAGCATCGAGATAGTGATTGCCCGTAAGCTGCATACGCCAACCCGTCTCTATGAGGCCCACTCCTTCGCCCATCGCCGGAAAGCAGTCCGCCGAAATCCGATGGGTCAGCAAGACCACCTCCTCACGGCCTTTCAAGGCAGAGGCAGTATAGGCGGCCAGCTTCAAGATAAGGCGCTCGGCCCCGGTGAGCTTTTTCAGTTGTGGGTAGAAAAATACCAGCGCCAAGGGGCTTTACTTCCCCTTTAGCTCGGCTTCTTCTTCAAGCATTATCGGTATGCCGTCTCGCACCGGGTATGCCCGCCCGCACTTCTCGCACACCAGCCGGTCTCCCTGCAGGTTGACCTTCGCCTTGTCCACGGGGCACACCAGTATCGCCAGAAGGTCGGGCGCGATCTTTGCCTCTCCACTTGCCATGCTCGCCAATCCTCCATACCCGCTACCTGGGTATATAGATGTTCTCAACGTTCCTCTGGTCCAGTTTATAATTATCCCGAAGCGCTTGCAAGATTCCGGGGGAAATATCTCCCGCACCCGGTTGCGGCGCGAAGATGTCTATCCTGAGAATCACCTGTGAAAAGCCCTTCCGCTTTATCTCCGCCACCAGCTTGCTTTCATCCCAGCGCCCATACAGAGTAGCATGTGTCTGAGTATACGGGTCGGTCGTCCACAGCTTCTTACGCGTCGTCAGCATCAGCCCGACGTTGTCCGAGTAGGCTGGGCCACCATTGTTGGTGACGTACTGGAAGATATTCATGAAGCCTTCTCGTTTGTCAGGCTGCAACAAGCTGAACTCCGCTTTCATCCAGGATGGATTCCCGAACAACGTGGGCACGGCAAGCAGCACGGCCATAGCAGCGATGACGCCGCCAACCCGCACAGCCAGTATACGCGACCTGCGAACCAGCGCAGCGCCCATACCGAATCCTATGCACCCCGACGCCGCCCAATCCAGCAGATGATTATGGTTACCGCCCAATGTGCCTGCGCCGGTCGCAACTACCATGCTCATAGCAAGATAGGCCAGCAAGAGCGCAGGGGCATTTTCTGCCGTGCTGCACGGCTGTGCATGCCGTCCCCGTAGCCGTGCCGCAAGCGACGGGACACCCGCAATGATAAGCGCCAGCATACCGGGAACCATAACGAGGGCATAAGTGAGAATGAAGTTCTGCACAAACTGACCGAAGCGGTCCGGCATCCAGGGCAGGTTGTGGACGGGGTTCGGCAAGCCCGGAAGCCCACTGAACGTACCCTCGTGCCAGTAATACCCCCCATGCGTGATTATCGTTAGGAGCGCACTTGGTACGAGCGCGCCAGCAGCGTAGGCCACCCCGAACTTAAGCCCTGTGCGTGGCCGCATAACCAGCAGCCAGGCGACACCCGCGACCGCTGCCGCAATAGCCGTCTGTTTGGTATAGAACGCGGCCAGGAAAAAAGGCAAAGCCCACCAGAATTGTTTTGGGGGCCGGGCCACAAGGCACCACAACCCCGCCAGCCCAAGCGCCACCGCAGTCATATCGGGCTTGACTAGGCTGCCCCAGAAAGTCACCAGCGCCAGCGACCACCATGCAGCCGCGCCTAGAGCACCAGCCAGTTTGTCGCCCGTGACCGTGACCAGGATGCCAAAGATGGCGATGCCCGCAAATATAGTGGCGAATATAGTGATTGCGCGGCCCACCTTGAAGGTCGGCTCGGCCCCGGCAAAATGCTGCCCCGGCAAGTTGAGCAGGTAGAACAGAGGCGGATAGGGCGCTGCGATAAACAGGTCGGGGCCGGGCGTGTCGTAGATAGGCACACCGCGGTCCAGAAGCAACGTCTCGGCCACGATCATACCCTCCGACTCATCGAACTGGAATGGGTAAGCCCACATTTGTGCCGATGTAGATGCCGATACGGCTGCCCTCGCCAGAAGCGCGACCAGCAGCACGGCTAAAACGGCAGTCAGCACAACGCCCGCAATACGTATCGGACTGCTTTCGGGCGGCTTGCTCGTAGGCGCCCCGGTGCCTGTCACATCCTCTCGTGGGTCTATCGCAGGCACGCACCCACCCTTTCGACGCGCACACCCAGCAGACGCGGGTCCTGGCCGGAGAAAACGAAGGCATTAGTTCTAATCCCAATCGGACCTGAGGAGGGGTCATCTGGAAAGTCCAGCTTCCGCGATACCCAGGCGGTTGTGCCGGGTAGCTGAAAGGACTCGGCACGCCCTTGCTCAGAGCCGTCTATGCTATGGGAAACGCTAACGGAGGCCGCGGGCA
>JBBSIX010000258.1:0-4887 GCA_038231875.1 Chloroflexia bacterium
CATCACGTCCTCTATCACGCAGTAAACCGTTATAATATTGATGTCGTCCATGTGTTTGCTCCTTTAGATGGTTGGTCTGCTAACATCCATCCTATAGGATTGGCGCTTGGACGCGCTACTCTAAACTAGCAATCAAGGTATTGATCTAAAAAACCCGAAGTAAGAAAACTTCGCGAGAAGTTTGGAGACTAATAAAACATGTGCGGTATAGTTGGATATATCGGCCCCAGAGAGGCCACCACCATTATAGTAGACGGTCTATGCAGCCTCGAGTACAGAGGGTACGATTCGGCGGGCATAGCAGTACAAAAGAACGGCAGGATAGAACGGCGGCGAGCGGCCGGCAGGATCGGCAACCTGCAATCACTCTTGCAACAGGAGCCTGTAGAGGGGCATCGGGGCATCGGCCACACCCGGTGGGCCACGCACGGCAAGGTGAACGAAGCTAACGCTCACCCCCACCGCGACTGCTCAGGCGACATCGTGGTTATCCAGAACGGCATCGTGGAGAACTACGTCGAACTGCGCGAGCGGCTGAAGGCGCAAGGGCACAACTTCGTCTCGGAGACCGACACCGAGGTGCTGCCCCACTTGCTTGAACAGTACATCAAAGAGGGCACGCCCAACCTGGAAGAAGCAGTGCGCCGGATGCTGGGCGAGATTAAGGGCTCGCACGCTATCGTGGCGATGCGAGCGCAGGAGCCGGATGTGCTGGTGGCCGCTCGCCTGGGCAACGCGGGAGGCGTAGTGGTGGGCTACGGCGACGGCGAGATGTTCGTCGCCTCCGACCAGCCGGCTATCCTCCAGCACACCCGCAGCATGGCCTTCCTTGAGCCGGGCGAGATTGTCGCGCTGACACGGAACGACGCGACTTATTCTAAGCTGGACGGCAGCCCCATCGAAAAGGCTCCTCAGACGGTGGCCTGGGATCCTGTCAGCGCGGCCAAAGGCGGCTACAAACACTTCATGCTCAAGGAGATAATGGAGCAACCCCGCTCCCTCGCCGACAGCCTACGGGGGCGTGTGGACGCGGAAACAGGCTCTGTGCTGCTGAACGACGTGAAACTCACCCGGCAAGAGATGCGCGACCTTAAAGAGGTGGTGATCCTCGCCTGCGGCACCGCCTGGCACGCGGGTTTGGCCGGCAAGTATATCATCGAGGAGTTGGCACGGGTTCCGGTCAGCGTGGAGTACGCTTCCGAGTACCGCTACCGCAATCCGGTAGTCGTGCCGAACACGCTGGCGGTGATAATCAGTCAGTCGGGCGAGACGGTAGATACGTTGGAGGCGATGACCGAGGCGCAGTCTAAAGGCGCGAGGGTGCTGGCTATCGTCAACGTGATAGGCAGCCAGGCAGACCGGGTGGCCGAGAGCAAGATACATGTGCAGGCGGGGCCGGAGATCGCGGTTGCCAGCACGAAAGTGTTCACCGGCATGCTCGCCGACCTGATGCTGCTGGGGATGCTGCTGGGCCAGGCGCGCGGCACATTGGACACGGCCCGCTCTATTGAGCTGGCGGATGGGCTGCTCAAGCTACCGAATCAGGTGGGCAACTTGCTGGCGGATGAAACAATTTACGAGGAAGTTGCGGGCAGTCTACACAATGCTACCGATATGCTGTATCTGGGGCGCGGCATCAACTACCCTGCTGCCCTGGAAGGTGCGCTGAAGATAAAGGAGATCAGCTACATACACGCCGAGGGCTGCGCCGCCGGGGAGATGAAGCACGGCATCAACGCCTTGATTGACGGCAACCTGCCTGTGGTGTGTATCGCCCCCAGGGACGCGATTTACAGCAAGATGTTGAGCAACATAGAGCAGGTCAAGGCCCGCGACGGCATCGTGATCGCCATCGCCACCGAGGGCGACGAAGAGATGAGGGCCAAAGCCGACCAGGTTATCTACATCCCGCCCGTAGACTACTTGCTTTCACCTGTCTTGACAAGCATACCTTTGCAGATGTTGGCCTACCATGTGGCCGTGCGCCGAGGCGCCGACGTGGACCAGCCGCGCAACCTCGCTAAATCGGTCACAGTGGAGTAGTTCGGCCTGCTGCTCGCGACCCAACATATCGTCCGCTTCAGGTCTCGCAGACGAACAGCCCCGCACGTAAAGACCCGAACCACCCGCTTACGCGACTACTTGCGCGCCGAGGGCTTCACCCTGTAGATAGAGTACTTAGCCTGCTCCTCCACCAGTTGGCTTTCTGCGGCGATGGCTGCTTGTGTGGCGGGCGTCAGGCGATTGAAGCCTGTTGAGTGGAGCACGATCAAGGGCACGCGCGCGGCGCGGTCCAGGAAATCGGCCTGCGGAGCATCGCGCCACATAACACCGTACACGTCGCTTCTCTCGCCCTGAGCCGGAGGGACGCGCTTGCCCGCCAACGCGGCAGCCCACAGGTCGCCCCAACTGCGCGTGTTCAGGCCGAGGCCGAGCGAGATCATATGGCCGTAGCTATCCACAAGGTAGCCCGTAGAGTTACGGCTGGGAGGCCTTGCAGCCAGCAGATTGAACTGCTCATCGGTGGAGAGCGCAGGCGCACCCGGCGGAATGGCATCGTTCACATAGCGACCCACCAGCTCAAACATCCTGTCGGGGCGGCGGGTGATGATGCCCTGCCACTGCACAGCTATCAGGGGCAGGGCCACGAACAGGAGCAGGCCGGCTGCCACAACGTAGGCCCTCATCCGGCGCAGGCCGCCCACAGGCAGCAGCTTACGTCCCAACGCCGGCAGCAGTACTACCCCCGCTCCCAGCAGGCAGAGCGGTGCGGCCAACTGGATATAGTAGTGCTGGTAGAACGAGCGGCTGTAGGTGAGCAGCACCACGCTGAAGAACGTCCAGAGCAGCACGGGCCACCACATGCCTACCTCTCGACGGAGCCACACCCGGCCCGACAGCACAGCCGTCCCCAACACCGCAAAGACCAGCGTCAGCGGGTTCCGAAGGTTGGACGACAGGTCGGCCACTCGCGCCGGCACCTCCACGATGCCGTCGCCTGGGCGCAACAACTGGAAAAAGAACACATCGCGCACGATCTGGGAAGGCGCCATCAACACAAACGGTCCCAGCGCCACAAGCCCCGCCAACGCCGCCCCGCCAAGCAAACTGAGCAGCCCCGCCACCGCCGCCGATTTGCCGCCCCCGCGTCCTGGGGCTTTGCGCTGAAGCACCCACAGACCCCCTATGTCAACCAGGAGCGCGAGCAGGCACGCTACGCCCGTTATCTTGGTGAGTGCGCTCATCGCAGCGCAAGCTCCCGACAGGAAAAGCAGAAGGAGCACCTGCTTCGGCGCTCGGTCCGGCCCGCCTAAGAGCAAGATGGGGCGCGCCCATAGGTAGAGCAGCAGCGCCGCGCACGCCAACAGCACCATCGGCACATCGAGCATCACCTTACGGTTGATCTCCACCACCCGCCCGTCCAGCGCCCACAGCAGCCCGGCTACTGTACCCCCCGCCAACCCCGCCAGCCGCAGCCCTATCGCAAATAGGAAGGCCAGGGTCAGCAAGCTGTAGCCCACCGACAGAGAGCGGGCGACCAGGAAGGAAGTTGGGCTGCCCCATTCATTGAAGTGGTAGGCCATCGCGGGCGCATACGAGAAGGCGGCTACTGGCGGGTGCGCGAAGAAATAGTCGCGATAGGGCATGATCCCCTGCAAGAAAAGCTGCGAAGCCCCCGCGTACACCCCTTCGTCGTCGTAGGGCTGTTCGCTGATTCCCGCGTCTTGCGGCAGCAGCAGCGCCATTCGCCCGAATCCGGCCACGAGCAGCACGGCAAGCAGCACGGCGGGCGCCACCCACCCGGGCAAGCGAGACGCTGCCAGCTCTGAACCCTCCTCTTTGGCCGGTGTACTCCATCGCGCCCACAGTAGCAGACCTGCCCCCACCAGCCAGGCTCCCCAAGGCAGCCAGGGCCGAGCATCGTAGTGCGCCCGTAGCGGCTCAAGGAAAGCAGGCAGGGTTGCACCGTCGCTCGCCGGGGGCAGCCCGAACCACCCCGTCGCCCCCGCCCAAAGTAGGGCCACCAGGCGCAGGTTGACCAGCAGCCCGATCAGGCCGTACAGGATAAGCGCGCCGGCGGCATACTGCAAAGCCGGCATGCGCGCCCCTTGCTCCCGGCCACTGCCGTACCGTCCTCTCATGGGTGGATTGTCGCAGAAGGACGAGGGTATGTCAAACGGCCCCGGCCCTAAACACCCCCCCTCTGCCCGCAATCCGCTGTGACCTTTCGCGCGCCCCTCGCGTACATATAGGTGACTGGCGCGCCGAAGCCCACAGCGGATTGCGGGCAGAGGCGCGCTATTGTCCAGCTTTGGCCGGCATGCTATACTGCTTGTGGCCGCCCGTTCCGCTCTACTGCACGAACCTTGCATGCCCCGTAGAGCACCGCACCTTTTGTCGAACCCCGAACATGGACCCGAATATGAGCATTCCCAACATCAACCGCACAAACCAATCCCCCAGGCCTATCAGGCCGCAGCGGCGCACGGGCGCGATTTCCAGGCTCTGGTGGGTTATCGCCGCCTTGCTGCTGGCCCTTTTCATTTTGCCCTCCGTGTTGTCCGAAATGCTGACCGACTGGATGTGGTTCGGCAGCCAGGGGCTTGAGCAGGTTTACACGACCCGCCTCTGGTTGGGGTTGGGGGTGTTCGCGGCCGGCACACTGATGGCTGCCGTCTTTTTATGGGTAAACTGGTCGGTGGCTGCGCGGGGGGTGTCGCCCAACGAGGTCTACCCCGGCCAGCGTGAGCCTCTCCCCAGGGGTCTGGTGCGCGGGGTTGTGGCGGCATCGGCAGTCCTGGTTGCCTTCTTCATGGGACTCTCCGCTTCGGGCGAGTGGTCTACTATCCTACTGTACCTCAATGCCGTGCCGTTCGGGCAGGCCGA
>JBBSIX010000259.1:0-4875 GCA_038231875.1 Chloroflexia bacterium
ACAGCCAGTTGGAGAAGATGGGCTTACAGAGGCTGCACGCCCGCACCAATCCTGGTTTTGAGATCAAGGTCCTTGCCTCCCTTCTTGCGTTGGCTTGTGTTAATCTTATCTAGCAATCAAGGTACTATGTATATAGTCACAAACGAGACACATATGCAAGACACAAGATGGAGGTTTTCACATGGCATCAACACAAGACTTGTACACCCGCACGTTGGCGCTTGCCACAGTAGCCGGCATGCGGTCCATGTCGGCGCCGGCTCTGTTGAGCCGCTACGCAGGCCGGCACAAAAGCGACTTTCGCAACACTCCCTTCGAGTGGCTGGCTTCGGGGCGCGCCGCTCTTGTGCTGGCTGTGATGGCGGGAGGCGAACTGATAGCGGATAAGTTGCCTTTCACCCCGAACCGCACCAATATAAAGCCTCTCATCGGGCGCATGGGATCGGGAGGGCTTGTGGGGGCCGCCCTGTTCGCGGCAGAGGACCAGCCGGCTTTCGTGGGTGGTTTGCTGGGTGCGGCGACGGCTGCCCTTTCCACCTTTGCGGCCTACGAATTGCGGCACCAGGCAGGCAAAAAGCTGCCCCTGCCCGATCCTCTGCTGGGCCTGTTGGAGGATGGCGCAGTCGTGGGAATAGGGAAGCTGGTGATATAATAGACTGGGTTCATGACACAACGGGTGCAGGGGCCTCCCGTTACTCGCGGCAATCTACCGGAAAGGCACTGCTTTTGGAATTATCGTCCTACTCCACGCCCGCGCCCGGTGTTGGTTCATCTTTTGATGCAGAAAAGGGCGAACACCGGCTCATACCGGGGGCCGAACCTTTCATCTACGAGGCGGGGCCTGTGGGCTGCTTGATGCTGCACGGCTACACTGCATCACCCTTCGAAATGCGGGGCATGGCACGCTACCTGGCCGACCGAGGCATCACCGCAGGCGCCGCGCTGCTGGCCGGGCACGGCACCTCGCCCGAAGACCTACAAGGCAAGACCTGGCACGACTGGCTGGCCTCGGCCAACGCCGCCCTCGATGAAATGCTGGCTCGCTGCCGTCGGGTCTATCTGGCGGGGCTGTCGCTGGGCGGGGCGCTCACACTCTATATCGCCTCGCAGCGCGGCGCAGACCTGGCCGGCATCATCCCCATCAGCGCGCCCATCTTCATCCCCCAGGGCCTGAGCCTGGTGCTGCGAGGCTTGCAGGGGCAGGTGCCCTACTTGAACAAGCCGTACCGAGACATAGAGGATCCCGTTGCCCGCGCTCAACATATCTCCTATGTGCGCTCGCCGAGCGCCTCCACCGCCTCGCTGATCGAGTTCGTGGGGCTGGTGCGCGGCGTGCTGCCCCAGGTAAAGGCGCCGGCTCTTGTTATCTACGCTCGCCACGACCATGTGGTGCCCGGCGTGAGCGCGCACCATATCTACTCGCGCCTCGGCTCGCACGACAAACGCCTGCTTGCCCTGCATCGCGGCTACCATATCGCCACGATAGACACCGACCGGCAGAAGTTGTGGGAGGCGGTTGGGGAGTTCGCGGGCGCGCAACACACCGCCATGCAGGGTAGAGTATAGAGTATAATAGGGCGGGACTCGCGGCTGCTTGCGGCTTCCAACCCAAGACAAGCCCCGCCGGGGGTTTCTTCAACTATACACCCTTTAGTAACATGAGCCGACACTATGATCACAGTACCTAGAGAAATATGCGTGGACCTCGACCAGGGGCTTGAAAAAGAGTGGCTTATGCCTAACGGCATCGGGGGCTATGCGTCGGGCACGGTGACGGGCATCAACACCCGCCGCTATCACGGCCTGCTGGTGGCCTCGTTGGAGCCGCCGGTGGAGCGCACCGTGTTGGTCTCCAACATCAATGAGGAAGCCGAGATAGCCGAGCGCACCTATTACCTGGGCGCGAACGAGTACCCCGACGGCAAGATACACCCAGGCGGCTTTGTCCACATCGAGGAGTTTACCCTGCGCGACGGCATCGCTACTACTGCCTTTCGGTTGGGCGATAATCTGCTGCACAAATCGGTCTGGATGGAGCACGGCCACAATACCACTTACGTGCGCTACACCTACGTCGAGGGCGAGGGCGAGTGCTGCCTGCTGCTGCACACGCTGTGCAACTACCGCGACTATCACAGCGTGACGAAGGGTGTGTTCGGCTGGGATTTTGAGGTAGAAACCGAGCATGGCGGCTGCAAAGTTACGGCCCGCGAGGGCGACAAACCGTACTGGCTCACTTCCAGACCCGAAGCCGAGTTTACCCACACTGGGGTGTGGTACTGGAACTTCGTGTACCGCAAGAGCGTAGCCCGGGGCTATACCGAGAACGAAGACCTATATATGCCCGGTATTTTCCGCACGGAGTTGCAGCCGGGCGAGAGCTTTACCCTCGTCTTGAGCGCCGAGCCTCCCGAAGCCACCGGCCCCCTGGTCGCCGGCGCCCTGGAGCGCGAGCAGGCCCGGCAACGCGCGCTTATCAAGGCAGCCGGCGTAAAGCGCGGGCAAGGGGATGAGGGGGACGCCCCCCCGCTTCGCTCAGACCCCGATGCGCCGTTGGAGGCGGTCGCGGCCCAGCTTGTGCAGGCAGCCGACACTTTTATGGTGAAGCGCACTGTGACCAGGGGCGGCGAGACGAGCGAGGTGCCGAGCGTACTTGCCGGCTATCATTGGTTCACCGACTGGGGGCGCGATACGATGGTGTCGCTGCCTGGCCTTACGCTCCCTACGGGGCGCGCTCGCGAGGCGGGCACGGTACTTCGCACCTTTGGGCTGTTCTCCAAAGACGGCCTTATCCCCAACTACTTCCCCGACTCCGGCGAACCTCCCCAGTACAACACCGCCGACGCTACCCTCTGGATGTTCGCGGCGGCTGAGGCGCTGGCTCAGGGGCGGGGCAACATGACGGTGATACGCAATCTCTACCCCTTGCTGGCCGACATGATAGCCTGGCATGTGCGCGGAACCCGCTTCGGCATCAAGATGGACCCCGAAGACAGCCTGCTCCATATTGGGGAAGATAATACGCAACTCACCTGGATGGACGCCAAGGTAGACGGCTGGGTTGTTACGGAGCGGCGTGGCAAGCCGGTGGAGATAAACGCCCTCTGGTTCAACGCCCTGCGGGTGATGGAGCGGTTGCGGGCGGCTTTGGGCCGCACGGTGGTGCGCGGGGGCAAGGAGGAGTTGCCCGATTTCAATGCGCTTGCCGAGCAGGTGCGCTACTCCTTTCGCAAGCGTTTTTGGTACGACGCACAAGGCTACCTGTTCGATGTGATAGACGGGCCGGACGGCAACGACCCCTCGGTGCGCCCCAATCAGATCTTCGCCCTGTCGCTGTGCAACGACCTGCTGTCGGTTGATCAGGCGCGCGAGGTGCTGGCTGTGGTTCGCAAGCAACTGCTCACTCCCTACGGCCTACGCAGCCTCTCGCCCTACGACCCTAAGTATAAGGGCACGTACACAGGCGACAGGCGTGCTCGCGATGCTGCTTACCACAACGGCACGGTGTGGGCCTGGCTGCTTGGCCCCTATTTCGATGCGGTCAGCCGCGTGGAAGGCGGGGCCGTCGCGAGCGCGCAACTCAAGGAGATGCTTCCCGCCCTGCGCGCCCACCTGGCCGACGCCGGCCTGGGAACCGTCAGCGAAATCTTCGACGGCGACGCCCCTCACACTCCCAGGGGCTGCATCTCCCAGGCCTGGAGCGTGGCTGAACTGCTCCGCCACGTGTGGGGACCAAACAGGCTGCTGTAGTGGGTCGCAGAGGTGCGGGGTTCGGAAGCACACAGGCGGGGTGCTTTCGCTCTCGTGGTCCTCTGATAGTAAGTGGTTGGTATCGGGTGGGGAAGATATGACAGCAAAAATCTGGGACGTGGCTACTGGAAAGTTACTCGCCACACTACAGCACGACAACAGTGTTGATGCGTCGGCTTGGTCGCCGGATGGTAAATACCTGGCCTCCGGCGGACACGACGCTATGCTGAGAATATGGCACCGGAAGTGAGATGACGGGTGGGCGGCTGGAAGGTGAAGACAGCAGAGGACATATGGCGATTGTAATGCGCTCCTGAACTCCGGCTACAGATACCCTCATTACATATGAGGAGGCATACCTTGCGGATTGCGCGGAAGGCTGCCCAATTAGCTACAACTCTGGCTCTAATACTGGCGTGCGTGGTAATGCTTGGAATACTGTCGAATTCCAAGGCTATTTTCATTGCTTTGTTCAAGGACACGTTGTATGATAGGATACCAGAGAGTGCATTAAGCCCACCTCTCTATCCGAATGCCCATGCTCTAAGAGTGACACAGAGCGTTGCTAGGGGGAAATGTGTTAGCTTCCAAACCCAAGACAGTCCAAGCAACCTGGTTGCTTTCTACAACGAGAAACTGAAGGCCGACAACTGGGTGCATCCGCTAGTGGGTCACAGCTATCCTGAAAATGTGTTCGAGTGGAACCAAGGCGGGCCTGTAGTACCGACTGACAGGGCCTTTCGTTTCTTTACAGATATAAGCAGTTCAGGTGATATCACGTTTGTACAACTGTATCTAATAGAATTCAATCCGAAATACGACGAAGTTCCGAGCGTCGATGTTTCAAGGGTATGTGCAGTGTCACAACCGTAGCGATTCTCAGCAGTTTTCTCCGCCCTCTTCTGCTCCACGGCGCGAACTAACTTTATACACCTACCCTGCGGGTGTGGGCACAGGCAGCCACCTCGATGCGCCCACCTCCTACGCAGAGATGCAGTACAACTACGATGCTGTGGGCAATCAGACAGGGCGCAGCTCCAACGCAGGCACACGACCGTATCTATGGCAATTCACCACTGAATCCTGAACGCAGTAATTGGCATAATTACACCGAGACCCATGTGG
>JBBSIX010000260.1:0-4841 GCA_038231875.1 Chloroflexia bacterium
CAGTGAATCTCCCACGAGTTCTCCACCCCTACTCTGAACACTTACTCCGACCACGTACTTTGACACAATCCGGCCCCGCGACATATACTCTATGCAAGAACGGAAGTAAGAAGCAAGCCTCGAGTTATGTCCCTATGCAAAGTGGAGGGGAATAAAATGCAAGCTGACGACCTTACCCCCGGCGATGGGGTGTTTTCATCATCGGGCGACAACCGGGTGGACCGCGAGGAGCGCGAGGAGATACACCCCGCTTCCAAGCAGGACGTGGAGGTGTACATTCGCACCTTTACCACCTTGCTGCGCTCGTCGGGCGAGGTGAAGATAAAGGCGTTGGTACAGGCCCACTTGAACGCCGACTCGGCATTGCATGTCAACGCCCGCTCCAAAGCGCCCGACATGTCGGCCTTCTTCTACTGCGTACAGCGCCTACCCACCTGCATCATGTACGTGCGGCGCGTGCTGCTGGGGCAGTCGGTGGAGGTCTTCACCAAAGCCGGCTACGATATAGAGCAGTGGGAGGCGGTGAGCGCACCCGGCAGGCGTAGGCGCTGGTTTTGGGACGGCAAGGAGACGCTGGCCGTCTACGTCTCCTCCGCCTCCGACGTGGACGACATTATCCCCACCCTCACCGGCTTCCAGATCGAGTGGAACAAAATCCACGCCCTGCTGAACAGCGAGCCGAACACAAGGGAACTGCTGCTCGCCATGCACACCGCGCCTCCCGCCCTGTTCGACGAGGTGGTGAAGGTGCTGCAACAACGCCTGAGCGTATCGCCCGACAGCTGGGAGCGGCTCGAAGCGATCTGGGACGAGAAAGTGTGGACCAATCTGCTGCTCATGCTCGACAACGAAAAGAGCTTTACGGTGAGGATGCTGGGCGGCTCGTACATACGCTACGCCCAGGCTACCGAGCAGTGGTGGGAGCGGGTGCGGGCTGTGTTCGAAGAGAAGGATTTGTGCGACAGGCCGGTCTACTTTGTCTCCTCGAACATCCACGCTATCGTGAACTTGCTAAGCGGCAGCGTACTGCGTTCCGGCCCCGACATCGAGCAGTTTATCTCCAGGTCGAACGATCCTGAGGTGCTCGCCGAGTACCGCAAAATCAAGAGCGGGGAGATACGCGCCGGCCTGGAGAATATGCTCTACTACGTCTCAAGGCGCTACTACCATGAAACCGCCAAAGGTCGAGAGGAGTTGCTCCAGCGCAGCCGAGAGGAAGCCGAGCGCGGCATCTACTACATACACAGCAAGCAGGGCATGCCGATAGACGCCCAGGTGATCGAGCTTGGCCGCTTGCAAGCGACGGACTTTGACCCGCGCCTCGACATGGAGGGCATAGCTCGCCTCAAAAATAGCCGAGCCGTCATCCTCAATATTGACTACCCGCTCGGCATGGCCGCCTACTACATCTTTGTGCAAATAGCCGAGAGCCTGGAAAACATCCAGGGTGTGTATGTGCTGGGCAAGGCCGCTACCCTCAACGGGCGCATCGGCGACGTGCTGATCTCGGACCTGGTGTTCGATGAGCACTCGCAGAACACCTACTGGCTGAACAACTGCTTCACCGCCGGCGATGTGGCCCCCTTCCTGAGCTACGGCTCGGTGCTGGACAACCAGAAGGCGGTGACGGTGAAGGGAACCTACCTGCAAAACCGCCCCTACCTCGACTTCTACTATCGCGAGAACTACACCGTCGTCGAGATGGAGGCGGGTCCCTACCTTAACGGCCTGTACGAGTACACCCACCCCACCCGCCACCCTACCGGCGAGCATATCAACTTTACCCGCCTACCGTTCGACCTGGGCTTTCTGCACTACGGTTCGGATACGCCCTACACACGAGGCAAGAACCTCGGGGCGATCCGCCTGGCGTACCTGGGCATGGACTCGGCCTACGCCACCTCGGTCGCTATTATACGCCGCATCTTCGAGATGGAACTGTTGAACTTGAGCGAGGATACAGCCTCCAATGGACTCAAAGGGCGCAAGCGTGGGGCCAAAACCGAGGAACAAGAACAGGAGCAAGCGTCGGGCCTGGTAGTCGGCGGCTAGATGAAAACGCTGCTTTTGCTGAGGCACGGCAAGGCCCAGGCCGACGCGCCCAACGGAGATAAAGCGCGGCGCTTAGTCGAACGTGGCAGGCGGGAGGCCGGCGCGATGGGCCGCAGGTTGCCGCAGCCGGCAAATAAGCTGGACCTCGTAGTAAGCTCGGATGCACACAGAGCGGAGGAAACCGCCGAGATCGCCGCCTCCGCCGCAGGCTATACCGGCCACATCGCCCTTGAGCCTGCTATCTACGCTGCCGACCTCGACACTCTGCTGCTTATAGTGCAGGCTCTGCCGGCCAGCAGCGAATGTGTGCTTATGGTCGGCCACAACCCCGGCTTTGAGGACCTGGCGGCTGCCCTCGCCTCGGAAGATGCCCCGCCTCCCCGCCTGCCTACCGCAGGACTGGCCCTTCTACAGTTCGACGCACAAAGCTGGCGCGACGTGCGCCCCGGCGCCGGCACGCTTAAGGCTGTGTGGACGCCGCGCGAGGTGGGCACGCGAGGTGGGGAGAAGGGACTATGAGAGGTCGAACTTAAGCTCCATCTTACCCAGGTGGATTTGGTCGCCGGAGCGCAGGGGGTGGAGAGTGTAGGGCGTTACCTTCCGGCCGTTGACCGTAACGCCGTTCATCGAGCCGAGGTCTTCGACATAAATCTGGCTGCCGTCGCGCTTGATGCGAAAATGCCGGCGCGACACACCCAGTTCAAGCCCTCCATAGGGGCCGAGGTCCACATCGGGATAACTGTTGCTCTGGGGGTCGCTGCGCCCCACTATCATTTCGGGGCGGTCCGGGATGGGGATGGTGGCGGGCGGCGGGGGCGATGTGACGACGAGGGAGGCGGTCTGCCCGCCGGTTGGGGCATAGCCGGCGCCGCTCATGGGGGTGGAGGAGTAGCCGGCCGGCGCGGGTGCGTGCGCGTAGGCTGTGGGTGCGATCAGCGAAGTGCCGCAGTTGTCGCAGAAAGCCTCACCCGGCAAGGCAGCCGCCCCGCACACCGGGCAACCCACCGCGCCGATTGAAGCGGGCTGCGCGGGCACGGCGGCAGGCGCAGGACTGAAACCCTGCCCCGCCTGCGCTCCGTTTTGCCCGCGCAAAGGCGTGCCGCAGGCATCGCAAAACGCCACGCCCTCCGGCAGTTCTACCCCACAGTTCGGACAGTATATCGCCATCATCTCTCCTTACACGAGGGCCGGGCACACGACCGGCAGATGCCTCAGCGCCTACTTCTCTCCCAGCCGTACCGTTTTGCCGCTCTCGAAGCGGATCGTCTTGCGGCCTTCAGGCGACATGACCCGGCCTTTCTCCAGGTTGGTCAACTCCTCCTGCACCACCGAGGCCAACTCCGTGTCGCCCTGGTTGAGCAGGTGGGTCAGGGCGCCCTTGAGCTTCTGGGTGGCTGCCGGGATGTTGCCCCCTTCGAGGTCCAGCAGGGCACGGGTCTGGAGTTTGAAGGCGCTTACCTTCTCGGCAAGGTTCATTATGCGCGGGTCGGGCGGTGACACCTGAGAAGGGTCGTGCGAATAGTTGAGCAGGATGTCCAACCCGGCGCGTTGTCCGGTGAGGCTTGTTTGCGGCACGTCGTACTCGGCCTCTATTTGGGCGATGCGATAGGTGCCGGCGGGCCGCGAGGGTACCACAAACTCGGCCAGCAACGTCTGGCCGTGCCCGCGCTCCAACTCGCCCAATGCCACATGACTGCCGCCCTCAGTTGCGGGCCGTCCGGTCTGCCCATCGAGGCGCGAAATCAGGGGGTGGACCCTGTACAAGCTGCGTACTTCTATGCCCAGGGCGGGTTTGATACCGACCTGGAGGCGCTGCAAAGCCACCGCCTGCATCTGCTGGACGGTGCGGGCGAAGTGGCCGCGTATCCGTTCGGGCGAGGATATATAGTCGGCATCGCCGCCGGTGCGCCTGCCGATCTCCTCCATCAGCTTGTCGTTCCAGTCTTTGCCTATGCCCAGGGCTGTTACCGGCACGCCGAGTGCGGCGGCCTGTTCCGCCTGTTCAAGACAGCGCTTCTCTTTTTCGGTGATACCGTCGGTAAGCAGCACCATCCTGTGTACGGAGGCGGCTGTGCCGGCTTCGCCCCCGTGCGGCATCTGCTTGCGTAGCTCTATCAGCCCGGCCTCCATCGCCGGGGCCATGTTGGTGCCGCCGTCCGCCTTGAGGCCGGAGATGCGGGCGTGCAGGTCGGCCCGTTGACTGCTGCTGCTTATTTGGCCTGAGAATACCACCTGATTGCGACTGTTGAAGATGATGACGGAGATGTAGTCTTGCGGCTGAAGCATGTCGAGTACCAGGTTGGTGGCATCTTTGAGGTTGTCCAGCTTGGAGCCGTTCATCGAGCCGCTGTGGTCGAGCACCAGGCACAGGTTGAGGGGCATAGGGGCCTGCGACACCACCTCGGCTGGGCGCATCTCCAGCAAGCAGTAGACAAGCTGCGAAACGTTCATCACCGGCACGGTAGGCCGGGACAATGTGGACTCGATGTTCAACTCACCTGGCATAGCTATCTCCAAGGTCAAGGCTCAAAGCTCAAACGGCTCAATCATTATAGACATACGGGCGCGAGGCGTCAAAGTTGCATATAGTGAGGGTAAGTGTTCAGACTAGGGGTAGGCCAACGGTCTGTAGCAGCCTGAATTGGCTGCGTCAAGAAGGGGGCCCAGCCGCCGGGTCTGAAGGGGGGGTGTGGGCCGGCAGGTGTATTTATCGTCGGGACGAAGCGTGGACAACAGCGCGGGAACCCCCCCCCCGGGGAAGTAGGGGACGCCGCGGAAGGTCCGCAGGG
>JBBSIX010000261.1:0-4813 GCA_038231875.1 Chloroflexia bacterium
ACGCCGGCTGGTGGGCGATCCCGCTGCGGCCGCCTTTCAGGTCGGGGCAAGGGCATTCATGCAGTGCGGGCGGGGCGCCCACCGCCCCTTTCTGCGATCACCGGCGATGTGCAGGTCGAACACAGGCTGCCCCGCGTTTGTATCGGCCCTGGGAACTCAGTAACGCACTCTTTGTGGAAAACCCCCCTGCAAACCTCCCCACTGCGCTAAGATAAACCCAAGCTATCTGTCGAAGCTATCTACTAATCAATCCGGCTCTCGCCTTTCCACCACGATCACTACCTGCATACTATGTCTCGATCACGACGCTTTGAACGACCCGACTACTGGATACTGGCCGCCATCGGCATTCTGTGCATGATAGGCGTGCTGATGGTGTTCTCCTCAAGCGGTGTCGAGAACGATCCTATGCGCCTGGTGACGCGCCACGCCATCATGCTTGTGCTGGGTGTGGCTGTGCTTTTTGTGACGATGAGTGTGCCCTACGAAAAGTGGCGCAAGTATTCGGTGGCGGGCATAGTGGTAGCGGGTCTCTTGCTGATACTGGTGCTGGCGGCCCCTCCCTTTATCTCGCAAGAGGTCAACGGCTCGAAACGCTGGCTGTCGGTGGGCAACATGCCGTTTTCCTTGCAGCCCTCGGAATTGACCAAGCTGATGCTGGTGATCTATCTGGCCGACTGGTGCTCCACGAAAGGCGAGAAGGTGCGCGAAGTTACCAACGGGCTGGTGCCGTTCGGTATTGTGCTGGGCACGCTGGCGGGGTTGGTGTTTATCGAGCCTGATATGGGCACTATGCTGGTGGTGTTTGCCATCGGGGTCACTATCTACTATGTGTCTGGGGCGGCTATCCTCCACCTGATGGTGGGCTTCCTGGGGGCGGCCATCGCCTTTGCTGTGGCGGCCACCGCAGCGCCCTATCGCATGCAGCGCATCCTGGCTTTTCTCGACCCCTGGCACGACCCCACAGGGGTGAGCTACCACGCAGTGCAGTCGCTGTATGCGCTCGGTTCGGGAGGTTTGACGGGCATGGGGCTGGGGGCCTCGCGGCAGAAGTTCGGTTGGCTGCCGGAGCAGTCCACCGATGCCATCTTCTCGGTGTGGGGCCAGGAGGTGGGCTTCCTAGGCGCCGCGCTGATGATCGCATTGTTCCTGGTGGTGGCCTGGCGCGGCTACCGGGTGGCGCGTATGGCCCCCGACGGCTTTTCTTCGCTGCTGGCGACGGGCATCACCACCTGGATTATCTTCCAGGCCATGCTCAACATCGGCGCAGTGAGTGGGGCGATCCCCTTTACCGGCGTGCCTCTGCCGTTTATCAGCTACGGAGGCTCCTCGCTGGTGATTACTTTGGCCGGGGTGGGCCTGCTGCTCAATATTTCCAAGCATGCCAACGTAAGCGCCGACCCTGTCCGCTCCGGCGCGCGAGCACTGCATGTGTCCCCGAGGCCGAGGTAGCGCGGCATGACTATTACCCTCGAATGGTGGCACTGGTTGCTCCCGGCGATTATCGCCTGCGCGGTGATGGGGCTGTACATGGGCTGGCGCATCATGGGATTGTGGACGATAGGGGTGTTCTTTAGCGGCCTGGTAGCCGCCAAGATCGGCCCTAAGCTCGACCTGCTGATCAACAAGCTGATCTCGGTGGCGGGGCAGTTCTTCGCCATCGCTGCCGACAAAGACGAATCTACTATACACACTCCCAAGATCGACATAGCCTCGCCCTGGGAGCCTGTGGCTACCGGCCTGCTATACCTGTCGCTGGTGCTGCTTTCTTGGTGGATAGCGCGCAAACTGGCCGGGCGGCGGGACATAGGACTGCTGGGCTATACTATCGGGGGGGCGTTCGGCGCGCTGGCCAGCGTTCTTGCCCTCTCGCAGGTGTTCAGCTACTGGACGAACTTCGTGGAGCGAAGCGGCAACAACCCCTCGGGCGCGGCCAACATAACTGTGCCCCAAATCTCGGTAGGCGTGGGGGGCCTACCCTCCTCCAACCCCCTGATCGGCCTGGCTCCTCTCGCCATCGGCCTTTTCCTCCTCATCATTATTGTGTACACTATCTGGCGGGCAGTACGCCCTACGTAGCGCCGGATAAGCGTTGAGGCTGTTTGGTAAGACCCAGCGCTTGCCTTTGCCCTTTCCATCCCGGCTTTCCACTGTAACTTTGTAACTTGTATAGCTTGCACATGGACCTATCCACCCACCACTGGCATTTCATAGGCATCGGCGGTGCGGGCATGAGCGCGCTGGCCGAGGCGTTGCTCGACCTGGGGGCCTCGGTTTCGGGGTCGGACCTGGCCGAGTCGGACGCTACGCGCTCGCTCCAAAGGCGAGGGGCGCGCATCTTTGCCGGCCACCAGGCCGAGAACCTGGGCGATGCCGACAAGGTGGTGGTCACGGCTGCGGTATCGGAAAGCAACCCCGAACTGCGGGCGGCACACGAGCTTGGGTTGCCCATCGTCGCGCGGGCGGCGCTGCTGGGGCAGTTGATGGATATGAGGCAGGGCGTGGCGGTGGCCGGCACCCACGGCAAAACCACCACCTCCTCGATGCTCGCCTGGGTGTTCTCTAGGGCCGGGCGCGACCCATCGTACATGGTGGGCGGTACGATACGCGGGTTGGGCGCGGGCGGGCGCTGGGGCGGCGGCGAGGCGCTGGTGGCCGAGGCCGATGAGTATAATCGCTCCTTCCTCCAACTGCACCCCCAGGTGGGCATCATCCTCAACATAGACAACGACCACCTGGAATACTACGGCAGCCCCGAAGCTATATATACAGCCTTCTCTGAGTTCGCGGGCAACGTGCGTCCCGGCGGTTTACTTGTTATGTGCGCCGACGACCCTACTTCGGCAAAGTTAGCCGGCGAGCTGGCCGGGCGCGACTTGCCTTTCCGCCTGCAACTCTACGGCACAACTCCCAACGCCCTCTGGCGGCTTGCCGACTTTAAGCCCAATGAGCGTGGGGGCAGCGACTACAGAGCGCTGCGCGATGGAGCGGAGGCGGCGCGGGTGTCGCTGCAAGTGCCGGGCCGGCATATGGCCCTCAACTCGCTGGCTGTGCTGGCAGCCTGTGCCGAACTGGGTATCATCCCGGAGGAGGCCGCGCGTTTGTTGGCCGACTTCCAGGGCGCGGGGCGGCGCTTCGAGGTGAAGGGCGAGGCAGGGGGCGTAACCATTGTGGACGACTATGCCCACCACCCGACCGAGATAGCCGCCACTCTCCAAGCCGCTCGCCTGCGTTATCCTGGCAGGCGCATTGTAGCGCTTTTTCAGCCGCACACCTACACTCGCACCCGTGACTTCCTCCCGGACTTTGCACGGGCGCTGGAGCCGGCAGACCGCGTTTACGTCACCGAGATATATGCTTCCCGTGAGCGCGACACTTTAGGCATGTCGGGCCGCATGATAGCCGAACGTATTCCGGGCGCAAAAGCCGCGTTCGTACCTACTTTGGCGGAGGTCGCCCGGACGCTGCTCAATGACCTACAGCCCGGCGACGTGCTGCTCACGATGGGTGCGGGCGACGTGTGGGAGGTGGGAGAGGCGGTGCTCTCTGCGTTGGAGAGCAGGGGCAAGGGGGAGATCGCGCCGGTCAAAGTTGAACGACATATCCCTGAAGCCGTATCGCCGGACGTGCGTGAGCCGGGCAGCCTGACGCTTGGCGAAGGGCATGGCGTGGGCGATGAGTGAGGTTACTCGGCCTTCGATACGGTTTGAGCCGGACCCCGCCGCAGGGCTGGCTGAGGCCACCGGGCTGCGGGTGGTGCGCGATGAGCCGATGAGCCGCCACAACTCCTTACGTATTGGGGGGCCTGCCCGCTTCTTTGTGGTTGCCGGCACCACCGAGCAACTGGTGGGGGCGGCGCTTTTTGCCCGGCAGAGCGCCATACCGTATCTCATCCTGGGCAACGGCACCAACATGCTGGTGGGCGATTACGGCATAGATGGACTGGTGATACACAACCGCACGCAAGGCATCTCCCACGACCTGTTGGACGACGGCAGGCGCAGCGTGTGGCACGTCGAGTCGGGGGTGCTGTTCTCCCGGCTGGCGCGCATCACCTGCGGGGCGGGTTGGACTGGACAGGAGTGGGCCGCCAGCGTGCCCGGCAGCGTAGGCGGGGGCGTGGTGAGTAACGCAGGTGCGCACGGCAAAGACCTCAAAGACGACCTTGTGCGCGTGAGCGTGCTCACCGCCGAAGGCCGCCTGGAAACCTGGCCCGCCGGCGAACTGGCGCTGGGCTACCGCACCAGCCGCTTCAAGGCGCACGGCAGCCGCCTGTTCTCCCCACCGGAGGTGATTTTAGGCGCGGATATAATGCTCTACAAGGACGAGGAAGGGGAGTGCGAGGGGAAGATGAGGCTCTACCTGGAGGAGCGTCAGGCCAAGCAGCCGCAGGGTAAAAGCGCAGGCTCCACCTTCAAGAACCCTCCCGGTTCCTCGGCGGGCTACCTTATCGAGCAGGTTGGCTTGAAGGGCGAACGGCACGGTCAGGCGCAGTTCTCGCCCAAGCACGCCAACTTCATGATGAACCTGGGCGGCGCCACCGCCGACGACGTGCTCTACCTGATGCGCCTCGCCCAGTCCCGCGTGCGCGAGAGGTTCGGCATCGAGCTTGAGCCTGAGATAGAGTTCATAGGGGAGTAACAGTCGCCTCGCAATCAGGCCCCTACAAGAGATTGGTCCACCCCAAGTCTGAACACTTAGGGACTCTCGACAAATTACTTAGCCAACGAAGGGGCTGTTGCAGGAGCGATGTCGAGAAACCATTTGCCCAGTGTTGCGTGCCGCGTGAGTTGCGCTTCCACCCCCTTCATCG
>JBBSIX010000262.1:0-4769 GCA_038231875.1 Chloroflexia bacterium
CCGGGTTCACCTGAAGGAGATAGACGGTGAGGACAAGGTGGCGCTTGTCGAGCGTTGAGCGTTGCCGTGCGGCATGAGCCTCAACGCATGCGTCACTCCACCCGCTTGATGTGCGCTCCCAAGCTCTGGAGGCGAGTCTCTATAGCCTCGTAACCCCGGTCTATCTGGCGAACGTTGTAGATAGTGCTCTTGCCCTTAGCGCACAAAGCGGCTTGTATGAGGGCCATGCCTGCCCGTATGTCGGGGCTGGATATTTCGTCGCCGCGCAAGTGCGACTTGCCCACCACCACCGCCCGGTGTGGGTCGCACAAGACGATGCGAGCGCCCATGCTGATCAGGCGGTCCACGAAGAACAGGCGTGACTCGAACATCTTCTCGAAGATCAACACTGTGCCTTCCGATTGCGTGGCCGTCACCAGGGCGATGCTCATCAGGTCGGAGGGGAAGGCGGGCCACACGCCGTCGTCTATCTTGGGTACGGCGTCGTGCATGTCGTTGGCTATTCTCAGTTCCTGCCCGCCGGGCACAACGATATCGGTCCCCTCGACCAGCACCTTCACCCCCAGCTTGTTGAACACCAGGTTGATCATGTGCATATGCTGCGGCACAGCTTTCTTGATGCGTAGCCGGCCGCCCGTGACCGCCGCCAGGCCGATAAAGCTGCCGATCTCCATATGGTCCGACATAATAGTGTGGCTGCCGCCGTGCAACCCGGCCACACCCTCGATGTGCAGGGTGTTGGAGCCGATGCCGCTTATTTGCGCGCCCAGACCGTTGAGCATATGGCAGAGGTCCTGCACGTGAGGTTCGGCGGCGGCGTTGGAGATAGTGGTAGCGCCCTGGGCCGTCACAGCCGCCAGGATAGCCTGCTCGGTGCCGGTTACGCTGGCCTCGTCCAGGAAGATAAAGGCCCCTTGCAACCTGCCGTTGGCCTGCATAACATACTGGCCGTTCTCCATCTTGACATCGGCGCCCAGGCTCGTCAAAGCCAGCAGATGAGTGTCCACGCGCCGCCGCCCTATCGCATCGCCCCCAGGCTGCCCCATGATCGCATGCCCCGTGCGCGCCAGTAGCGGCCCCGCCATCAGCATAGAGCCGCGCACGCGAGAGCCTAGTTCTTTGTTGGGTTGGTCCACTATCTCTGCGGCACAGAGAGTAACGGTATGCGTGGAGGCAAGCTCCGAGTCGTCTACCTCTACACCCATCCCCTTGAGCATGTCAAGCAGCACCTGGATGTCGGCGATATTGGGCACATTGTGCAGCGTCACAGGCTGGTCGGTGAGCAAGCAGGCCGCCAGCATCGGCTGGGCCGAGTTCTTGTTGCCCGCAGGCACTACCTCCCCGTTGAGAGGCTGCCCGCCTTCAATGATTAGTCGCGTCATAATACTCCTGGTTCACGGCGTGGACCTGCATGCCATGCCGCGCCGCATGTGCATCACGCATGGCGGCGCTTATCTACCTTTCTGCTTCTAGGGTCAGGCTGTAGTACAGGCCCTCGCCCGTCTTGGGAGAGACCAGTCTGAGCTGGTTTGTGCCTGGGTGGAGGACCTCGCCTGAGAGACGCACCGACAGACTGCCGGTCTCCTCGACGTAGAGGCTGCCGTGCCCCTCGGCGTGCATGGTTGCGTTTCGCACAGGCACGCCGTTGAGGGTCACAGTGGGCGCGCCTCCATGAGGGGCGCCCTCCTGAGCAGCGTACAGCGACAGCGCCCACAGCGCATCCTGTGTGGCTGCCGGCCCGTCCCAACCCAGTCCCTTTCTCGATGACATGAGTTGCTCTGCGTAGCGCCCTTCCGCCTCCATGCCGCCGGTGCCCAGCTTGCCCCATGCGTTGCCCCCAGTTGAAGCGCCCCCGGTGGGAGCGGCCTCGGCCAGGATAACAAGCTCAAGCATAGGGGCCAGACTTTCCACTTCAAGGTCGGGCTGTGCCCCAAGCCTGACCGCCGTCCAAAGCGCATCTTCCGTGCTGCCGGCCCGTATGAGAGCCACCCCCAGCCATGCCTGCCCCGCAGAGGACAGAACACCCTGCTTGCCGGGCACGGCATATGCGAGGAGCGGGCGCGCCTCCGCCTCCTTCAGCAGCCCGTACAGCGACAGCGCATACATGCCGTAGGCTCGTGCGTCCAGCGCTTCTGTGCTTGCGTTCGCGGGGATAGGCCGGGCCAGTTCTCCCGTTAGATAACCCAGCCCCCGACCCACAACCGCCGCATCAACCGGAGCTACGCCCTGCGCCTCACCCTCGCCGGCAGAAGCCAGGCTCAAGCGGCGCATGGCAGCGAGCACGTGGGCCGTAGTTCCCAAGTCGGCGGGCGCGCTTAGGTCGCCCGCAAGCTCCGCTCCCCAGCCACCGTCGGCGTGCTGGGCTGAATAGATTTCCATCAGCAAGAGAGCGCGGGTTGTGCCGGTCTGCTCAAGGCTGAGTGGACTTGTGCCTCCCGCTCGGCTGAAGGCCGATGCCGCTATGGACGCGCTGCAAAGGCGAGCGGCAGCCAGGGCTACCCCGCTATCGGCCTTGTCGGGTGCGGCGGGCATCTCCTCCGCAATATCGGCAAGTGCCGCCGCCAGCGAGGTGGAGGCTCGCACTTGCAGTTGCACCCCGTCCTCGCGCAGGCCGGAAGGCACGTTCACAGCTATGCTGCGCTCGCCGGTCAGCAGGCCGGAGGCGTAGTACGTCGCCGTCGCATTTCCTGAGTTCTTCTCGAAAGCCTGAGGCAAGGTCCAGATGCCCAGCCTGTCGGGGCCGAAGGTCGTGTTGAACAGGAGGGAAGACCAGCCGGGGCGGTCGGCCTTGTACTGCCAGTCGAACTTTTGCCAACCGCCTGCATCTACATAAGCTCCTTGCGACTCGTTGCCCAGCACGGCAAGCCCATTTTGGCCCGAGGCGACCACATTAGCCACTACTGCTTTTTGGGTGGGATTGTGCAGCACAACTGCCGACGATAGGGACCGGCCGGTTTGGTGGGGTGCTTCGAGGGGCGGCAGTTGCAGGATGGGGCCGGGTTCCACGCGCAGCGTTGTCCAGGCAAGATCGCCTGCCCCCTCGGGAGTGGCAGCTTGGGCCATGATGTACCAGAGGCCGGGCGACAGTGGGGCACGCAGGGTGGTTGTGGTGACGCCGGATGCCTGTATATCAACATTCGGCACCCAGTCCAACGCAGTTTGGGGCGTGCCGTCCTCCTGCACGCGGCGCAGCCGGACGACCGCTTTCCCTCCCAACCCTTGCTCCTCGGCATCGGTCAGCGACAGAGTAATAGGCATATTCTCGCCGGGAGAGGCGACACTGGGGCCGACTATCCGCAGGCTGGTGTCGCTGCTCCGAGCGGGCATCAGGCTCAGTTCCCGCCTGCCCTCGACGCCGGCGCGCACGAAAAGCACCTTGCCCCCGGCGAACCCAGGGGCGAGCGTCACCGTTACGTCCCCTGCGGCGGACAGGGCGATTACCTCCGTGTGCATGCCTCCTGTGGGCGCTTGTGTACTGACCAGGAGGTCGCCATCCGTATCGCCAAACTGAACCAAGCGCACGGCAATACTACCGTTCCGGCGAGTGTGAGCCACCGCCGTGAGGCCGAGGCCGGGAGAGAACATCTGGGGCAAGCCTGCCTGCGGCGCATCGTCGGGCGCAAGGTATAGGTACTGCCGGTCGCTGCCCGACTTGTCCCCAGCGCCCGCCTGTACAGCGATGGCGAGGCTGGGGTCGCTGTAGTGGTCTGCCCAGTCGGGCGCGGGCACGGAGAAACTGGCACGACCATCCGGGCCGGTTGTGGCGGTAACAGGCTCCGAAGCCCAGGCGTCGCCCTCGATCAGCAGGGTGGCTGTTATTGCCGCACCCACAGCGGGCGCTCCCCCGTCGCCCAGCACGCTCACGGTGCGGGTGATAGTAAGCGCATCGGACGCTGTATCCCCGCGGGCGGGCAGTATCAACACACTCAACGTGTCTTGTTCGGGGGCGACTATGCTGACGGGGAAGCTGCGTTGCAGTTTGTCCGCCGCCACTTGCAGCGTGTAAACACCGGGGCGCGCATAAGGGGAGAGCGGGAAAAGCCCGCCTACGCCGCCTACGCTGTCGGGTCGCAGGAGGAGCGACGAGAGCGCGGCCCCTTCCGGCGTGAGCAACCTTATCGTTACATTCAGCTCGGTGCTTGGGGTGGCGGGCGCGGCCTGGCGGGGCGCGCCGATCAGCGCACGGAAGTTTATTACCTGCCCAGGCGCGTACCGAGGCAGGTCAGTCAACAGCGAGGCCGCCAACGTGCCGCTTTCGGTGGGCATGAACGCAGTGGGGGCCGAAGCACGGTTCGCAGCCGGATCGAGCAACGCGACGGCCAGATGCCCTGCATCGTCCTGCGCCATCGCCAGGCCGCCCCTCAGCGCTTTGGTGGGCTGCCACAGGCCATCTTCATCGGTAACACCCTGTTCGAGTAGGCTCCCATCGGCTGCATACAGCGACACCTGGGCGTTGCCGAGGGCGTGCCCGGCCCGGTCGGTGGCCCACACCAGAGAGGCCGTCTCTCCCGGCACAAAGGCCAAGCGGGCGCTCTCTACGGCCAGTATCTGCCAGTCGGAAGCTGTAGCGCCCCCGACTATCGCTTCTGCGCGCAACAAGTAGAGACCCGACGGCAAGCCGGCGATCTCCACAGGCCCTTGTTCCTCCTCGTACCCCATGCCCTCCGGCGACCTGGGCCGGAAGGTCTTTGTGCGCTCCAGGCCGGCCAGGAAACCTTCGGGTAGCGGGGCGGGCACGAGCGAAGCGGGGGTGAGGGCGACCAGTTGCC
>JBBSIX010000263.1:0-4750 GCA_038231875.1 Chloroflexia bacterium
ACCCACCCCAGCATTTAGAACCAGGCACGACGAGCATTCCGGCGTACACAGCTTCACCGGCGAATGGACACGGCGCGCTCGATCACGACCGGCCCGTGCTGATTACCGGCGGGGCGGGTTTCATCGGCACCAATCTGGCCGACTACTTCCTCCAGATGGGGCGCAAAGTGATTGTGTACGACAATCTCTCAAGGCCGGGTGTGTCGCAGAACCTGCGCCGCCTGGTCGGCCGGCACGGCCGGCAGGTACAACCTGAGATCGCCGACGTGCGGGACGCGGAGGCGTTGCGCCGGTGTGTAGAGCGAGCCTCCGCTGTGTTTCATTTCGCCGCACAGGTGGCCGTCACAAGCAGCCTGCTCGACCCGGTTGAGGACTTCACGGTCAACGCACGCGGCACGCTGAACCTCCTAGAAGCGTTGCGCGCCCTGGACAACCCTCCGCCCCTGCTGTTCACCTCGACCAACAAGGTGTACGGCGGCCTGGAAGACCTGGAGCTTCGGCGCATGCCCCGCCGCTATGAGCCTGCGGACGCCTTCGCCAAGAACTTCGGTATTTCGGAGCGCCGCCCGCTCGATTTTCACAGCCCCTACGGTTGCTCCAAAGGCGCGGCGGACCAGTATGTCGCCGACTATGCCCGCACTTTCGGCTTGCCGGCGGTGATCTTCAGGATGAGTTGCATCTACGGCCCGCACCAGTTCGGCACCGAGGACCAGGGTTGGGTGGCCCACTTCCTTATCAAGGCCCTGAGCGGCGAGCCTATTACCGTGTTCGGCGACGGCATGCAGGTGCGCGACATCCTGTTCGCGGACGACCTGGTGTCGGCTTTTGTGCTGGCCCTGGACAATATGGACCGGCTTTCGGGCCAGGCGTTCAACATCGGCGGCGGGCCAAGCAACGCCGTCAGTCTGCTGGAACTGCTCGAACTAATAGCCGAGGTACACGGCAAAAAGCCCACAGTGCGATTTGAGGAGTGGAGGCCGGGCGACCAGCGTTACTACGTGTCCGACACCGCCCGCTTCCGAAGCATGACCGGCTGGAGGCCGCAGGTGAAAGTGCGCACAGGGATAGAAAAACTGTACAACTGGCTGCGAGAAACGCGAGGTGTGCCTGTAGAGTCGGGAGCTCTGCCCAAAGCCTGGGACAATCAGGCGCTTTCCGCAGCCTCGCCCCAGTTGATCGAGGCAGGCGAGTGAGCAGGACCGTCGCTACGACCGGCTCAAGTGTGGCGGCCCATGCCTCTAAAGCGACCTGCCTGCCCCGTATCGGCTTTCTAGGGGTGGGCTGGATCGGCAGGCACAGGCTCGAAGCGATAGCCGCCTGCGGGTACGCAGAGGTGGCCGCCATAGCCGACCCTGTGCCTGCCGCAGCGCAGGAGGCCGGCAAACTCGCCCCCCATGCGGCCCTTCTGGGCGATTTGGACGAACTGCTGGAGGCCGACCTCGACGGCATCGTGATCGCCACGCCCAGCGCCCTGCACGCGGAGCAAGCGATGGCTGCTCTCCAACGAGGCGTGGCTGTGTTCTGCCAGAAGCCTTTGGCCCGCAACAACCATGAGGCGCGGCAAGTGGTGGAGGCGGCGGAGAAGGCAGACCGCCTGCTGGCCGTTGACCTTTCCTACCGCTATGTGGCTGGTGTTGAGGAGATGCGCCGGCTTATACAGAGTGGGCAACTGGGGCAGGTATACGCCGCCGACCTGGTGTTCCACAACGCCTACGGCCCCGACAAAGCCTGGTTCTACAATCCCCGGTTGTCGGGCGGGGGTTGCGTTATTGACCTGGGCATCCACTTGGTTGACCTGGCGTTGTGGCTGCTCGATTTCCCCGACGTGGAGAGCGTGAGCAGCAGCCTGTTTGCCGGAGGCAAGAGGCTCCAAACGCAAGGTGCGGGCGGTGCGGGCGGTGCAGAAGAGCCGGGGGAGGACTACGCGGTGGCCGACATCAACCTGGCCGGTGGAGCTGCCTTGCGCTTGGCCTGCTCGTGGCGGTTGCAGGCGGGGCGCGATGCGGTTATCGAAGCCACCTTCTACGGCACACAGGGCGGCGTTTCGCTCCGCAACGTAGACGGCTCGTTCTACGACTTTACGGTCGAACTGTACCGAGGGACCTCGCGGCAGGTGTTGAGCGCGCCGCCGGACGAGTGGGGCGGGCGTGCAGCCGCCGACTGGGCGCAACGCCTGGGGGCAGGCGAGCGGTTCGACCCGGAGGCCTGGCGCTTTGTAGACGTTGCGGCGGCCCTGGACAAGATTTACGGGCGATGAAAGTGCTGATGACCGCCGATACGGTGGGCGGCGTGTGGACCTACTCTCTGCAGCTGGCACAGGCGCTCCAGACCTACGGCGTAGAGGTGTCGCTGGCGACGATGGGCGGCGCATTGAGCGAGGCGCAAGCATGTGAAGCGGCATGCTTGCCGAACCTCACTTTGTACCGGAGCGGCTATAAGCTCGAATGGATGGACGACCCCTGGCAGGATGTAGCCGAGGCCGGCGAATGGCTGTTGTGCCTTGAGCAGAGGATAGAGCCGGATATTGTGCATCTCAACGGCTACACTCACGCCGCCCTGCCCTGGCGCGCCCCTACGCTGGTGGTAGGCCACTCCTGCGTGCTCTCGTGGTGGAGGGCGGTCAAGGGCAGCGATGCGCCCGCCGAGTGGAGCCGCTACAGACGGGAAGTCGAGCGGGGGCTGCGCGCAGCTGGCGTGGTCGTCGCCCCATCAAACGCGATGTTGGCCGCGCTTCAGCGCCACTACGGGCCTTTAGATGCGTGCAGAGTGGTCTACAACGGCCTCGACTACGGCCATCAGGGTGTGAGTAAGCGCGACGTGGGCGAGAAAGAGCCTTTCATCCTCTCCGTAGGGCGGCTGTGGGACGAGGCGAAGAACGTGGCCGCACTGGGGAGGGTTGCGCCCATGCTCCCCTGGCCCGTGCGGACGGCCGGTGAAAGCAAGCACCCGGACGGCCGGCGTGCCGTCATAGAAGGCGTGTACCCTTTGGGGCGGCTCTCGCAAACTAACATGCGGGGGTGGTTCTCGCGGGCCTCGATCTACGCCCTCCCCGCCCGTTACGAACCGTTCGGCCTGTCGGCGCTGGAAGCGGGGCTTGCCGGCTGCGCCCTGGTGCTGGGCGATATACCCAGCCTGCGCGAGGTTTGGGGGGATGCCGCGCTGTTCGTGCCGCCCGACGACACGGCGGCGTTACAGGCCGCCTTGCTCGAATTGATAGCCGACGACGGCCTGCGAGGGGAGATGGGAGCACGCGCCGTGCAGCATGCGCTGCGCTACTCTGCCGAGGCGATGGCTGCGGGCTATATGGAGGCTTACGCCAAGCTTCAGGAGCCTGCACTTTGCGCGTCGTAATGTTCTACCATTCGCTTGTATCCGACTGGAATCACGGCAACGCGCACTTCTTGCGCGGGGTAGCCTCGGAGTTGGTTTCGAGAGGGCATGAAGTCGAGGTTTACGAGCCGGAGGACGGGTGGAGCAGGCAGAATCTTCTGCTGGAGCACGGTGCGGAGCCTGTGGCCGAGTTTCACGCGGCCTACCCCGACCTGCACAGCGCCGAGTACAGCCTCGACACCCTCGACCTCGAGAGGGCGCTGGACGGGGCCGACCTTGTGCTGGTTCACGAGTGGAACAGCCCTGAGCTTATCGCACGGGTTGGCCGGCACCGGGCAACTGTGGGCGGCTACCGGCTCCTTTTCCACGATACTCACCACCGCGCCGTGACCGACCGCACAGCTATGCAAGAGTACGACCTGCGGCACTACGATGGAGTGCTGGCGTTCGGGCGAGTGATACGCGACCTTTATTTGCAGGAGGGCTGGACGCAGCGCGCCTGGACCTGGCACGAAGCCGCCGATACGCGCCTTTTCCACCCAATCGAGGGTCTCCCCAAAGAAGGCGACCTTGTGGTGGCATGCAACTGGGGCGATGATGAGCGCACCGCCGAGTTGCACGAGTTCCTCCTGGAGCCGGTAGAGGCGCTGGGGCTGCGGGCGCGGGCATACGGCGTGCGCTACCCGGAGGCCGGCAAGAGAGCGTTGGAGCAGGCCGGGATAGACTATGCGGGCTGGCTACCCAACTATAAGGTGCCGCAAGTATTTGCGCGCTTCCGGGTGACGGTACACGTGCCGCGCCGCCCCTACGTCGAGGCGTTGCCGGGCATCCCCACGATCAGGCCGTTCGAGGCGTTGGCCTGCGGCATCCCTCTTGTATCCGCCCCCTGGGACGACGTGGAACGGCTGTTCACCCCAGGCGAGGACTTTCTGCCGGCACGCAACGGCGCGGAGATGCAGAGACACTTGCGGGACGTGCTCCACGATCCGCAATTGGCGCAGGCGCTCGCGGCACACGGCCTCAGCACCATCCTAGCGCGGCACACCTGCGCCCACCGAGTGGACGAGTTGATGGAGATTTACGCGCAGTTGGACCCGGTTACGCAGCACGACCGCGCGGCTATAACCTAGACGAGGACTCAACATGAGAAACACAACAGGCGGACTCAAGATCGCGTTTTTCGGCTCCAGCCTGGTATCGGCCTACTGGAACGGCGCGGCCACCTACTATCGCGGCCTGATCCGAGGCATGGCGATGCGTGGGCATCAAATCACCTTCTACGAACCGGACGCTTACGAACGCCAGCAGCACCGCGATATACCCGACCCCGATTGGGCGAAAGTGGTCGTCTATCCCGGCGAGGGCGAGGAGGGTGTGGAGCAGGCTTTGGAGTCGGCTCGCGGCTCGGATGTAGTGATAA
>JBBSIX010000264.1:0-4718 GCA_038231875.1 Chloroflexia bacterium
ACATCGCTGAAGCGGGAGGCGGCCTGCACGGTCACTTCCGCACGCGAGATATTGCCCGCCGCATCCGATGCCGAGACGTGGATAACGAAATCGCGGCCCTCGGCCTGCACGGTGGCGGTGAACACGCCGGAGGCTTCTTCCGCCCGCTTGTCGTTGACCGTCACGAAGGCCCCCGCTTCGGTATGCCCCAGCACCGCCACCGGCCCCGGCTTGACGTGTGCGCCGTCCTGTGGGCTGTCTACCGCGAGGGGAGGCGGGCGGGTGTCCACAGTCGTGTAAGCTTGAGCCTTATCGGGCCAACTTTCCAGGTTGCCCGCCGCATCCCGCGCCCGCGACCTGAACTCGTAGGTATAGCCGTCCTGCCCTGTAAAGACGGCTTGCGCTTCCGAGGTAGCCGACTGCCAGTCGGTCCACTCGCCGGAGGGGGCGATACGGTACTGGATGTCGTAAGAGGCGATGCCGGAGCCGCCGGGCTGGTCCTCGCCCGCCCAGCGCACGGCGATCTCAGGGTTGTTGCTGTAGATAGGCAGAGGGAGCACCGACGATGTAGGCGGCAGCTTATCGCCGGGGCTTGTGCCCAGCACCACATCCACGCGCAAGGGGCGAGATGCTCCATCGTCCGAGAACCAGCCCTGGCCGTCGCGATACATATCCCACAAGAGCAGGTACTTGCCGTTGAGCTTGGGAGCGTTGAGCCTGGCGGTAAGAGTTATAGTGTTGGCGAAAGGCACGTCTCTGGGGAGGAGAGTGCGTATATCCTGCCAACCCTTCACCGGCTTGCCGTCCGGGGTAAGCCATCTGTATCCCAGGGTAACGGCCCCCGGCCCGCTTGCCGTCCAGGTGAGCGAGCCGGCATTACGCACCGTCAGATTGACATCGGCAGTGGCCCCCGGCACTATATTGCCGGGCGTGTTGTGGTCGGTGAACACTGCGCGCAAGGGCGGTTGCTCCGCGATGATAGAGCCGCGTATCTGGGGCAACATGCTCCAGAGGCGGTCGCCGGGGCAGGTGGACGAGTTGAACGCCTTGCCGCAGGCTGTGCCGCTGTAGTCGCGATGGCCGGCTATCGTGGGGCGGTTGTAGGTAATTACCCCACCGCAGTTGGTGTAGCCGGTAATAGGCTCCACCGCCAGGGGGTCTATGCCGCGCTGGTTCACTTTCCAGGAAATGAGGTCGGTAAGGGCGGCTTGGGTGGCGGCGGAAGGGGCCACCTTCATAAAGTCGCCCACCACCCCGACACCCATGCTGCCGGTGTTGAACGGATAGGCGTGCCCGGCCTCCACATCATCGCCGCCCGCCCTGCCCTCGTAGATAACCCCGTTGGGGTCAATCAGGTAGTTGTAGCCGATGTCGCCCCAGCCTCGCGTTTTGGCGTGATAGTACCAGATAGCCCGTACCCGCGCCGCCCAGTCGGTGTCTTTGTTGGAGGTGGCGGTGTGGTGGATAACGATATGCGTCACGCGGCGGTACTTGGGCGTCCACTTGGGGCTGCTCTCTCCGTCGGGCGCGCCCCAGTCGTGCCGCAACACCATCGCCGGCTTGGGCACGTCGGAAGGCGAACCCTGTAGTTGCGCCTCCGGCTTTGGGGGGTTGGGGGTCACGCCGGCGTCTATGAAAGTATAGGTCAGTTCGTGGAAGATAGGAGTACGCCCGTCTCTCTCGGCAAAGAGGGTAATACGGCTCTGCACGTAGCGGTTGGTGCGCTGGGTTTGCTCGACCGAAACGGTGGAGGCAAATGTTTGCGTCACCGTGTCCTGCGGCATGATGATGTCTTCCTCGCCCAGCAGTTGCCAATCGTTCCACGCCTGACCGTCGGGGCTGGTACGCATTTCCACCTGCACCGAGGTGTGCTCAGGCGTATCGGCCCACCAATGGGGAGCAACATCGGTGAAAGCAATCGGTGCGCGGGTCGCCCCGGATGTGAAAGTTGCCGTGCGCGAACCGAGTGGGAGCGTAAGGTCGCCCTCTATGCCGGCTTCCTTGACGCTAGTCCGGTCGCTCTGATACTGGCTGCCCTTGAGGGTAAACTCCGCGCCCTGCACGAGGGGTGAGGCGGCAGCCGCGCCCTGCCCTGTGGGTTGTCGGGCCGCGAACGAAACTGCGCCGCCGCCCTCTCCAAGCAACATGAGCAAGACAAGCCCAAGCAGTGTCACCAGGCGTGCGACCCTGGTGCGCCGGCTCCGCGACGAGCAAAACGCAGAGGCGCAGAGACGCAAAGGACGCACAAAGAGTTCTAAGGTTCCCTTTTCCTGGGCGCTGTAACGTTGTGATGGGGTGCGCGCAGCGCGCATGCTGATGCCTCCGCTCCGGTTGAGAAGGTTTGTGTACCTGGAATCGAGTATATTGTGGAAAGGATGGGGTGTCAATCGCGCTTACACCGCCCGGTTGACTCGCCCACGCGCTCTTGTTAGAATAGGCATGCTTACAGGGTTGCGCCTTTTGACAGGTTTTGTTTTGCTTGCCCTTCTCACCGGCGGCTTGCATGAGCATGGGGCAGGCTGAAGTTAGGTATAAGTTTTGGCTGATGACACAACGCTAAGGGCTGCACGCTCCGCTCGCCTCTACAAGTTGCTCGCGTGGGCCTGGGTCGCGTTGGTGGCGGCTCTGCTCATTCCCAGGGTGCTTGTGTTTTGGGAGATAAGCGCCGGCTTCGTAGCCTGGCCCTGGCAGTTCGACTTTACCGAAGGGGTAAACCTCAACGCAACCCAGCAACTGGCAGCCGGGCAAAATATCTATCTGCCTTCCGACCCCGGTAGCTTTACCTCTGCGCCCTACACGCCCGTTTTCTTCCTCCTCAACCTGCCCTTTGCCTGGTTGTTTGGCCCCACCCTGACCAGCGGGCGCGTAATATCGCTGCTGGCTACCCTGACCGTCGCCGTTCTGCTGGTGTACCTCGTGGGCAGAGCGAGTAGACAGTGGCTTGCCGGCCTTGCGGCAGCTGCTATGTGGCTCTCCCTCTCTCCCGTGATCGTCTGGTCGGCGCTCTACACCCAGCACATCGTGGCCCTGGCGTTCGGCATGGCCGGCCTGACCTGGGTGGCCCTGCACCCCCGTTCCCGACATTTTTACATCGGCCCACTGCTCTTTACCCTGGCTTTCTACACCAAGCAGTCGGCCCTGGATGCGGCGGCGGCTGCCGCCTTGTGGCTCCTGTTCGTCAATCGCCGGCATGGGTTGCGCTTTGTCCTCACCCTCATGGGAGCTATCTCGGCGCCGTTAGCCCTGGCTGTCTTCTTCACCAGGGGCGGTTTCTGGGAGCATATAGTCACCAACCAGGGGGTGCTTACCTGGAGCGAGCGTCGGTTCCGCAGGCTTCTTGACAGGCTGCTGGGCGAGTACTGGCCTTTGCTCGGCTGGGGCGCGGGGTGTGTGCTCACGGCTGGGGGCGCCCTGGCAGCTTCTTGGCGTAAGAAACTGCCTCCCGACTCGCGTGGTACAGGCTCGACTATTCGGGGTGTGTGGTCGCTCGTGCTGCTGTACTCTCTCTTTGCCTCTGCGTCTGTGCTGGTGCGGCTGGGGCGGCAGGGGGTGAACTACAACCACTATATAGACGTGCTTTTGCCGGCCTGTCTACTGCTTGGCCTTTCGCTGGGCACAGCCGTAACCGCCCTCCTCGCGAGCGTGGCACGCAGGCGTGTTCATTGGCCCTTGTGGGCCGGGGTGGTCCTGGGCGCGGGCCTGATTGTGTGGGCGCAGCTTTTTCAGTTCACCGACCCCCACACGTGGTACGCCGGCCTGTGGCCCAGCGCCGTTGTTGACAAGCAGATGCAGGCGCTATCGGCGCAGGTGCGCGGGGCGCCGGGCGATGTTTTTTCGGAAGATGCTTACCTTCTACTCAGCAACGGCCACCGAGCGGTTTATGACGATGACTTCATGTTTATGTCCCTGGCTCGCATAGGCCAATGGGACGAGCGCATATTTGACCAGTCGCTGCGCGACCGCCGCTTCAGCCTTGTTCTGCTACAGACCGGCAGCACGCGCTTCTCGGAGCCGGCCTCCGCCGCTTTCGATGCCAACTATGCCATTAAGTCGCAGGGCGGCTTCGACCTGTACGTACCCAAACCCGTGCCCGACGCTCCCCAGTATTCGCAGACGTGCGGCTTCTGGGGCAACGGCGACATGATCACCCTGCTGGGGTACAGTTTGCCGCCGGGTGTAGCCTGGAACGGCGCCGGCAGGGGCAGCGCTTTGCATGTGACCCTCTACTGGGAGCCTGCCAACAAGGTGCAGGGAGACTATGCAGGCTATGTTCAGTTGCTCAACGCTCAGGGGGAGAAAGTGGTCAGCCAGGACAACCCCCACACGGGCGCGGGCCGTCCAACCAACACCTGGGTTGCCGGCGAGACCGTAAAGGATACCGCCGCTCTGCCTATTCCCCCAACTTTGGCCCCCGGCGCCTACACCCTGATAGCAGGCATGTACAGGTTTGAGGCAGGTAAGCTCACCAGCCTTGAGCCTACGTGTGCCCACGCCGGCCCCTTCTCTCCGTCTTTCACCCTGGGTACAGTCGTAGTGAAATAGAGGTGAATTGGGTCAGTGTTCAGACTTGGGGTTGAGGAAATAGCCTCTCCGCCTATCAAGACCCACCCCCAAACCCCCTCCCGCACGCGGGATGGGGCTTTTATTAGGTAGGAGGCAGGCAGGGGACACCCCTGCCACCCCGTCAGGGGGCTGCGCCCCCTGCACCCCCGCTCCAACAATAAGAAAGCCCCCTCTTC
>JBBSIX010000265.1:0-4700 GCA_038231875.1 Chloroflexia bacterium
AGAGAGAGCGGGTGAGGCAGCCGGCAGGATTACGCACGCACATGCTGGTGTCGGCGGGGGCGGCCTGTTTCACCGTGGCCTCCGTCTACGGGTTTGCCGACATGGGCGGTTCAACCGACCCGGCCCGCCTGGCCGCTCAGATCGTGAGCGGCGTGGGTTTCCTGGGAGCCGGCACTATTTTTCGCAGTGGGTCCACAGTGCGCGGCCTCACCACAGCCTCAAGCATCTGGGTGACGGCGGCAATCGGCATCGTGGCAGGTCTGGGCATGCTGTGGCTGGCTCTCACCACAACCTTCCTGACCTGGGTGACGTTGCGGTTGTTGAAGGGCCTGGAGGTCAGGCGGTTCAAGATCATAGCCTCAGCCGAGCGTGGGAAAAAGAAAAAAGGTGCGTCCGGCAAAAAGGCGGAGTCAAACGGATCCCCGCCGGCCGAAAGCTCAACGCCGCAAACGCAGCAGGATGTTCAGTATAATGGTCAAGAGCAGGCTGAGTAGGAGCATGGTCGCAATAGGCGCTATGCAAGTGAAGCTGCCGATGATGAAAGTAAAGTCGCCCGGCAGCCGCCCAAGTAGCTTGCTTCGCCCCAACAGGAGGAACAGCACACCGACGATGAGCGCCGTAGCCCCGATGCCTACCAGTAGCTTGCCGAGTTGGTCGTATCCCATGAAGCTCCGCATGCAGGGCAACGCTGCCCGGCGTTCCGTCGCACCACCACGCTCACGTTGTTCGGCGGTTGGGGGCAACGGGTGAGAGGCTTGCACTACTCGCGTGCGGCCTCGCTGGTCTTGTGTATCGCCTCGCTTCTGCTTTTCACCGGCTGTTTAGAACAGATGCAGTCGACGCGCATACCCTCCGGTGCGCTGACCAACTTCTTTCTGCATCTCGATGCCGGGGAGCTAAACGATGCCCGCGCATACTTTGCCCCCGGCCTGGTGACCTCCTCAGCCGAACTCGACAAGTCGCTTGAAACCGCCTCCGACCGCCTTCGTCGCTATCAGATAGAGCGCAAAGGCTCGAAGAGCGAAGACCTGACCAATGGCGAGCAGCGCGTCACCTTGCTCGGCAGGGTACGCTCCGCCGCCATGCCCGGCATGCCCAACCCCGGCCCCGACGAAGGTTGGCAGGAGACTAACTTGATCACCGCACGCATGGTCGAACGCGGCCCCGGCTGGCGGATACTCGACTTCGAGTTGGAGTGTTGCCCCTGATCAGGCTTCGCGCGTCCACTTTGTAACCTATCAGTCGTAGTCCGTCTTGAGCAGCACTGCGAAGCCGGCCATGCTCGCCAGGATAAGGGCGAGGTCGCGCTTCTGGCTGTTTGTCACCTCTCCTTCGGCCCAGCGCCCTCCCAACTGGGTGACGTACAGAGTGAAGTAGGTGAATTGGGTCGCCATGTAGATGAAATGGTAGTAGCCGAGCAGGTTCCACCGCCAGGGCCTGGTCATCGTCCAGTTAACCATACCGCCCCGGCCCTGGGCGATGTGAAACATGAGCGACACTGCGCTGCCTCCCAGTATCGCGGCCAGTGAAGTGGCGCCGCCCAGCCGAGGCTTCCACCCCTTGAACGAGTTCATTATCAGGCAGTTGACCACCGGTAGGATCACCCCGTCGCCCCAGATGGCTGAACGAAAGGTCAGCGTAGGGCGATGCTCCTTGATGAGAGGGTGGTCGAGCAGGGCCATTACCACGTTGGCGCCGCCCGATACGCCCAGGGCCGCCGCGAATGTTACCGCTGCGGTTTTGGCATAAAGGCCGAGGTCGGGTTTTGAGTTGGGCATGTATGTTCCTCCTGAGACGAAATGTTCAACACGCTATCACGCTATCACGCTGTGTGGTTGCATGTTCGCAATCCCCGTGCCCACGTTGTGTTGTGTTATAATACCCTACCTCAAGATCGGCGCAGGAGCGGCTATGTCCTCAACTTCCCACACTCAATATTCAGCCGATGGCACGACGCGGATGGCCCGGCGGGTTGTGCCTATCGGCGTGTCCGTCTTCTCGGAGATGAGCCGGTTGGCGGTTGAGCACGATGCAGTCAATCTGTCGCAGGGCTTCCCCGATTTTCCGGCTGAGGACTGGCTCAAGGCGGCGGCGCAGGAAGCAATCGCCCGCGATATGAATCAGTACGCCCCCAGCACAGGCGCGCCCCGCCTCCGCAAGGCTATCGCCGACAAAGCCGAAAACCGCATGGACCTGCGCTTCGACGAAGACAGCGAGATCACCGTTACCAACGGCGCGACCGAGGCTATATTCGACATTATACAGGCGCTTGTTGACCCCGGCGATGAGGTTATTGTCTTCGAGCCTTACTATGATTCGTATGTGCCCAGCATCCGGATAGCGGGCGGCATCCCCAGGTACGTCACCCTCAGCGCCCCGGATTGGGCGTTTAGTCGTGACAAGCTGGCCTCCCTGTTCAACGAGAAAACGCGGGCCATCATTGTGAACACACCGCATAACCCGACGGGCAAGGTGTTCACCGAGGGCGAACTGGAGTGGATCGCAGACCTCTGCAAGCAGCACGACGTGTTGGCGATAACGGACGAGGTGTACGAGCATCTGGTTTTCAACGGCCACCGGCACATATCGTTGGCGACCCTGCCGGGCATGCGCGAGCGCACGGTGACGATCAACTCCGCCGCCAAGACCTTCTCGGCTACAGGCTGGAAAATCGGTTATGTGCTGGCCCCGCTCGATCTTACCGAGGCGCTGCGGCGGATACACCAGTTCGTCACCTTTTGTAGCACGGCTCCTATGCAGCAGGCGATAGCGTTGGCGCTCGAAACGGCCACACAGCGTGGCTACTACGAAAGTCTCCTCAGCCGGTACACAGCGCGGCTTGACACTTTGATGCTCTACCTCGAAAAGGCGAACCTCAGCCCCATCAGGCCGCAAGGAACCTTCTTCATCATGTCCGACATCTCAGGCTTGGGCTTCAAAGACGATGTGGAGTTCGCCAGGTACATGACCACAGAAGTAGGGGTGGCCTGCATCCCTCCCTCCGCTTTCTATTCCAACCCGGCGGATGGGGCCAATCTGGTACGGTGGTGCTTCGCCAAGCGCCTCGAAACGTTGGAGGCAGCAGGGGAGAGGCTGCTCAGGTGGGCGGG
Organism: Chloroflexia bacterium; assembly: GCA_038231875.1. Classification (GTDB taxonomy): domain Bacteria; phylum Chloroflexota; class Chloroflexia; order QHBQ01; family JADMIH01; genus JADMIH01. The sequence goes on from JBBSIX010000265.1 coordinate 3,111, forward strand.
GGCGTGAGGCGTTTCTTGAGACGGAAACGCAAAGGCACAGAAGGATTACTATGGATTTCAACCTTACTCCGCAACAGATAGAGCTTCGCAACAGGGTACGCAACTTTGCCGAGCGCGAGCTTGCGCCCACTGTTTCGGAGCGGGACGAGGCGGGAGTGTTCGACCGCTGGGTGTTCGATAAGTGCGCTGAGGCAGGGCTGGCGGGGCTGGCCTTTCCCAAAGAGTACGGGGGCGGCGGGGGCAGTTTGCTCGACTATATAATCGCTCTTGAAGAAGTTGGGCGCGTGGAATCGGCGCAGGTGCTGGTGTTGGCGTCGCAGGTGGCTCCGATGACCTGCCTGTTGCAGCACGGCACTGAGCGACAGAAGCAACAGTGGCTTGTGCCGATGTGCCGGGGTGAGATGTTGGCCTGCTTCAGCATCACCGAGCCGGGGGCTGGGTCGGACCCTGCCTCTATGAAGTCGAGGGCGGTGCGCGAGGGAGATAGCTATGTGCTCAACGGGCGCAAGACGTTCGCCACCAATTCGGGGGCTGCCGATATCTATGTGATATTCGTGCTCACCAACCCGGAGGCGGCGGGGCGGGGCGTCAGCGCATTCATCGTGCCTAGGGACACTCCCGGCCTATCGTTCGGCGAACCTATCCAGAAGATGGGTGTACGCACCTCGGTGCAGCGCGAGGTTATTCTGGAAGATTGCCGGATCCCTGCCGAGAACTTGCTGGGGCAAGAGGGGCAGGGGCTGCGGATCGCACTGGCCGCGTTGGACGTGGGGCGCATCGAGATAGCGGCGCAGGGCGTGGGGCTGGCGCAGGGTGCATACGACTATGCGCTTGACCACTCGAAGGCGAGGGTGCAGTTCGGCCAGGCCATAGGTCAGAACCAGGCGATCAGCTTTATGCTGGCCGACATGCACGTCGCCGTCGAAGCCGCCCGGTTGATCACCTACAGGGCCGCCTGCGCCTATGACGAGGGCAAGCCGTTCGCAAAGGATGCCGCCATGGCGAAACTGCTGGCGACCGATACCGCTATGCGCGTGACCACCGATGCCGTGCAAATCCTGGGCGGCTTTGGAGTGACCAAAGCCAGCCCCGCCGAACGCTTTATGCGCGATGCCAAAGTAACGCAGATTTACGAGGGCACTAATCAGGTGCAGCGGATGGTGATAGCAGGACACATCATGAAGTAATGAACATGGAGATGCCGGCAAGTGATTACTTACTGGTGGTGATTACCCACATCTCAAGCTACGTATACTAGTGTGCCGGTAGGTGAGCAAATACTACAAGCTGTCATTCTGGGCGCAGCGAAGAATCAGTAGGCTGAGTATGACAGTTGGGAGATAAATGAATCGGCGCGGAATAACACAGCGTAGGTATTTCACCACCGAGAATTATGCTCCACATACTGATTCTTCAGTTCTTGCTTCGCAATTCAGGCTCCTCTGAAAATAGAGTAGGGGCACGGCGCGCCGTGCCCCTACGGAAGCGCACATTTTACCTTGATTGCTAGATAAGATTATCACACGCCAACGCAAGAAGAGAGGCAAGGACGTTGATCTCAAAACCAGGATTGGTGCGGGCGTGCAGCCT
>JBBSIX010000266.1:0-4683 GCA_038231875.1 Chloroflexia bacterium
ACACTCGCGAGAAACGTGCTGTTTCGCTCCATCGCGGATCATGGGCCAACTCCGGGGGCAGGTCGAAGTCGGTGAAGCTGACAACCCAGTAGACCGCGCCCTTGACGTGCCGGCTGAACAGCACAGGATCCATGATGCTGTAGGTGGGAGCAGGGGGCGTTGCTTTCCAGTAGAAGTAGCTGACGGTGGGGTCCCAGCCGGCGAAGATGATAGCGTCCTCCGGCCCGGCATGCTGTGCAAGGTAGGCGGACACACCCCGCAGGTCCGGCCTGTACACCAGGCTGCGCTCCGTGTGATCGGTACTGCGGGCGTATGTGCCGTAGAAGAAAGGCAGCATTATCAGGGCCACCGGCATCACCGCAACCCACTTCGAGGGTAGTGGGCGTATTCGGGGTACTCTGGCTTCTACGAATTGCCGCAGTGAGGAAGCTGCCGCCGCCGCACCGTTGCCGACGAGCAGGAAGTAAAACGGCATCACGAAAAGGGCGTAGCGTTGGTACACCACGTTTGTTGTGCCCAGGACGGCCAGCACCTGCGCCGGCAGCGCCATAAATAGGAGGCACAGCGCAACTCCACCCTTGCTGTTTCGGCGCAGGCCCGCGTAAGCGCCTATCATGGCGACCACCAATACGCCCAGTTGCACAAGCCGCTCCCATTGGGCGTCTATGTCAAACTGCGTAAACCAGGCCGCCAACTCGGTTATTGAGGTGACGAGGGCGCTCACCGGCAGGTTTTGCAGGTCGGGAGCCGTGCGGGGCACCCTTGTAAGGTCCACCAGCGCAAGCATCGAGGCCGCGCCGATGCCGGCAAGTGCCAGGATAGCGTAAATAGGGATTGACCTCGGCACTGCCCTTCTTTTGAAACGCAGAGACGCAGAGAGCGCAAAGGACCACGCAAAGTTTTTTATTGTTTTCGCCGGCGGGTTTGGTAGGGCTGCCTTGCCTGCCTTCCACAACACCCACAAAATGTAAGGGGCCAGCGTCGGGAGGACCAGCGTCAGCACATTGTAGGAAACGGCGATATTGGCGGCGGTTGACATGGCGAAAGCGCCCCACCAGGCAGGCGAATCCGACTGATCGGCCTTGATGAGGCAGTAGGCGGACAGGGCGGTGAGCAGGGTTAGCAGGGCGTAGGGGCGCACATCCTGCGAGTAGTTGATATGCACCGCCGATAGCGCGAGGAGCAGCGCCCCTACCAGCCCCGGCAAACGCCCGAACATGCGGCTACCCAGACCGTATACAACAGGGATGGTCAACGTGCCGGCCAGCGCGGAAGGCAAGCGTACAAAGATGGAGGTAACGGTGGGGTCCGCCGGCTGCATACTCAGCCAGACCGTCAGATAGTGGAGCGGTGTTTGCACCTGCATCCACCCGAAACGGTCCGCCAGGATAGCGTGCAGACCGCGTTGGGCTACCTCAATAGAGGCTGTTTCGTCGAACCAGAGGCTGTAGCAGTCGAGGCAGTAAAGCCTCAGTGCCAGGCCCAGCACGAAAATCGCGAAAACAGCTATTCGGGTCGGATGTCGGCGTAAGCTTGTTATCATGTGTATGCCCACGAAGCGAGGAATATGCAACCCCATAGATTGACGAGGAGTGAGGCCAGCACAAGCGCCTTCGCCCTGTTGGTCATCGGATTGGGCATGCCTTTGGCGGCGAGCAGGAGCAGTAAGGGGATAAAGTCGAGGGCGTATCTGTAGCCGAACTGTTTCCACCCTACACCGTAGTAGGTGATGATCGGCAGCATGGCACAGATTATACCCAACCAGCTTGCCCACACAAAAGTCTGACGCCGGCGGGCTCGGAAGGCGTAGATCAGTGCGGGCGAGGTGTAAACCAGGCCCAGGCCCCACAAAGAAGGTCGGAAGTAGGGGAACTCGAGCACCGGCGCGTTATCCGAGGGATAGGCTAACGGCCCTTGAAAGAGCATCATAAAGAGATTTTTGGGTACATGAACCAGGCTGAACAGGCCTTGATCCCTGGCCTGCTGCAAAATCGGTTCGAGCAGCACGGCGCTTGCGTAGCCGCTGTCCAGAGGGTTCCCAAAGCGAACGTAATTGTACAGCCCCAGCAAGGCAAGAGGCCCTACCAACCCTGCGGCCAGCAAACTTGCCTTTGTCGCAAACTGCTTCCCGGAAAGCCGTACTTCCCCCGTTTGCGTCCCCTTCCAGAGGAGCACCAGGAAGAAAGGCAGGGCGAACACAGCCGTAAACCGCGTCATGCCCGCCAAACCCAGCAGCAACCCCATAACGAAAGGTCGCCTTGCCGACAGCGTTTCCAGAACGGCGGCCATGAGGAAGGTGACGGTAACGAGTTGCGCGAAGTACCAGGCGTTGCCCACGAAGGCCAGTCCCAGGTAGACGGTCCCCCCGAAGAAAAGCACCAGGGACCACTTCAACTGCTCCTGTCCTACGTTCAGCTTTCGCAGTACTTTGTAGAATAGCCACAGGTTGAGCAGAGTGAAGATATTCCCTATCCACACCATACGCAGTCCAAGTTCCATCAACGGCAGGAAAGGAATAGTTATTATCGCCGGCAGCGGCCCCAAAGGCAGGTACTTGTGCCCGTTGAGAAGCACAAAGTCCGGGCTGTTGATCGAGAGGCCGTCTACGGTGAGGTTGCCGTGAACCATATTGAAGGCCAAGAGCGCGTAGTGATTGCTGGTTATGCTGGTTTTATCAAAGAGCGGCCAGACTATCATGGAACCTGCCAGCAGCACACTAGCTATCACGCACCACGAAGCAAAGTACACCAGCCTCCAACTTTTCTCTGCCGGTGTTTCGCCTGCGCCGGGCTGCGCCGTTTTGTGCCGGGCATGAGCGATCCTATCGTAGAGACTAGGGGCATGGCGCGCCATGCCCGTACTGGCTGCCGTGCCTGCGGCTTCTACCTTCGGCATGAGAATATGTCTCCTCCTTGTAGGGGCCTGAATTGGCACCCCCTACAAGTTTACCCCGCCGGCCTATAGAGTTGAATAGCCCTACATGCCCGGATCGAAGCGACATATGTACTATAGGATTGAGGGCAAAGGCATCCCCTTCTTGGTGGTGGTGGTGGTTCTTGCTTCGCAATTCAGGCTTCGCAATTCAGGCCGTAGGGGCATGGCGCGCCATGCCCCTACCGGGAGAGGGCATCCGCCACTTGCTGCTCCATTTGGCTTTGCTGCGGATAGCCGTCGGCGCGCAGCATCTGGGCCAGCAGAGAGTGTATCTGCGGCATCTCAGGCTGCATGAACAGGGAGAGGACGGCTTCTCGCCAGGCGGCCTGCCGGTTGCCTCGCTGGAGGAACCCCTGGGCGGTGGCTAAGTACTCGTCGCCCGTCTTGTAGTAGGGGCCGGCGGCGCGATACAGTGCGGCTGCCTGCTGTGGCCGCCCCTGCGCCTGGAGTATGGAGCCGGTCAAGGTGTTGAGGAACTGTGGGCTAGCGCGCAAGTCGGGCTTTACCCCCACCAACCTGCTCTGCATCTCTGAGAGGTTCTTTACAACCCCGCCCTGCGTGTTTTGTCCGAGCACAAGCAGGCGGTCAAACTCCGCTACCGAGGAGAACATCTGCTTTGGGGCGGCCGGCTTCGCCAACTCTTCTATGTAGGCAGGGTCGTTCTGCGGATAGTTGAGAACCCAGAAGATGCGCCTGGGCGCGGGCTGAAGGGATACGCGGGGGTCCACAGCGGCGAAGGTGGGGGCGGGAGGCGAGCCGTGCCAGTAGAAATCGAGTACCTGCATGCTTAAGGGCGGCTCGTCCATCAGCACGATAAGATCGCCCGGCCCGGCCTGTTGCAGCATGCGAGCGGCGCCCCTGTAGTCGGGCAGGTAAGAGATGCGCTTGTACTGCTGGGGGTTGAAGTAGAAGAACAGGCCCAGGCCGAACAGCATGAGCACCCCCCCACCCACCGCGCCCACCCACAGTCGGCCCGCCATCACGAGCACCGGGTTGCGCCTTGCAGCCGCCAATCGGCGAAGCATGAGCGTCATGCCAAGTACGGCGTTGGCGAGAAGCAGGAAGTAGAACGGCATGGTAAACAGCACATAACGCTGGAAGACGGTGTTGGTGGTACGCAGCAGCGCCAGCAGTACGGTAGGCACGAGCAGCATCAAGGCGCACAGCAGCACCGCCCTGAAGCGCCTCTGAAGCAGGCCATGCACGGCCCCAAGCAGGGCCAACACCCCAAGCGCCCACTGCACCACCAGTTCGCTATCCCGCTCCAGCCCCACCGATCCCAGCCTGTTCAGCACCCGGCCCAACTCGTCGCCCACCGCCGAGAGAGAGAGGCCGGTGAAGTCGGGCGGGGTCCGGGGCACGCCCAGCAAATCCACCAGGGCCAGAGCCGCCGCCGCGCCTATGAGCAGCAAAGCCGGCAACACAGCGCCCGCCATGCCTCCTCGTCGCCGCCACTGCCGGTACAAAATAAATAGCAGGTAAGGCACGATGGCGGGCATGGCGAGGGACAGCGCATGGTAGGTCATCAGCAGGTTGAGGGCGGCGCTCACGCCGAACAGGAGCCACCACCGCCTCTCGCCGGTGCGCTCCGCCTTCAGCAGGCACAGGACCGAGAGGGCTGTGAGCAGCGTCAGAAAGACGTAGGGTCGAACATCTTGCGAGTGGCTGATGTGGACGGCCGAGAGGGCAATCATGAGCGCAGCCAACAAACCCTGCGCCCGCCCAAAGGTCTCCCGCCCCAGCCCGTAC
>JBBSIX010000267.1:0-4678 GCA_038231875.1 Chloroflexia bacterium
CGAAGGAGAAGAGCAGCGCCTCGTCTATGCCTGCGCGCTCACCCACTCTGAGGGTGATCGCCGTGACCCGTTCGGCCCCAAGCTCCCTGGCCTTTTCTTCGACCGCTTCCAGTAAGTAGGTCATGATTGACAACTCGTGCATCTCGATTACGCTCTGCCGCTTCTTTGGGCGGGAAATACCGTCCGGCGGTTAACTCTGCACAACCTGGCGGCTCTCCAGCAGGAGCTTGTGGACCAGCGCCTCGACCATGCCTGCCGCCTCGTCTACGGCGGCCTGCACCGGCTCGCTCACGCCCATCAAGCCCTCCTCCGGCCCGAAGGTAGCAGGCTCGCACCCCACAAGGTAGATGCGCCCCGGCTCTCCGCCCATCGTCTTGACCATGTTGAGCACCTTTATCGGGTCCATGCTGTGCCCCTCAATCACCTGTCCCTCAAGCTCGCTCAGGCTGTCGGTGTCGGGTTCTATCAAATAGAGCGTGCCCGGCTCGTGGCCTCTCTGCGTCACGTCAACCATGATAGTAGTATTGTACCCGTCGAGGATAGCGTAGGCAAGGTCGAAACCCCGTATCCCGAAGTCAACTACCCTCACCCCGTCCGGCAGCGTGCGCCCCGCCAGCTTCTTCGCCACCTCCACGCCGAAGGCATCGTCGCCCATGAAGATGTTGCCGATGCAGGCCACAAGGATGCGCTGGACCGTCACTCGCCCCGCTCACTTTCGTCCAGAGGCTCTACCTCGAAGGGCGAGAAGAAAAAACGATGGCCGGGCTGCTTGTCCATGCCGAACTCTCTGCCGGGGTCGTCGTCTACCGTGACGGCCAGGTACACCTTGTCTTCGTAGTCCTGCATGATCGACTCGATGGTGGCGACCTTGCCGGCAAGGGCAATGTCGAATATGTCGGCTCCTCGCAGAGGCCGCAGGCGAACGCGGTCGCCGGCCCTAAGCTCAACCTCGCCGATACGGATATGTTCGAGCTTGGGCTTATCTTCCAACTGCCCCCAGTGGCTCCCGCTATCCCGGCTGTCCCAGCTGTCCACCTACTCTTCTCCTTCTTGGCGCACCTGTAGACTGCGTACTGACCCATGCAGGCGCATTAGCTGCTCGCTTGTCAGGGCCTCCGTTCTGTCCAGGAGAGCGCCTGCCCGTTCATCTACGGCCCGCATCTCCCACTTCTCCTCGTCCGTCAGGGTCAGGATACGCAAGGTGAGGATTTCGTCGATCTCGGTGCCGTCGTAGAGGTCGCCCTGGCTTTCGGGGGCGATCTGCGGATAGTCGTACAGGATGATAGGCGAGGAGAGTATCAGGTCGTGCGTCCCTTCCTCCCCCACAAGCACAGGCCACGTGCCGACGTTGCTGCACCCTTCCGCAACCGCGCTCAACTCCTTCGGCGGGTCGAGTAGCGATATAAACTCGCCGGCTTGTACACCTAAGATAGTGTGCGTGGAAACCAGCGTTTTCAACTGCGCGCTATCCCTGTTTTGCCGGGGGGTCGCCCCGTCTGCCTGCCAGGGGGTGTGGTTTTCGACTCGCACGGTGACTTTGAAAAGATGGCTTTTGCCTTCTATCCGTTCGGCGTTTAGCGAAACGATCCCGTCCACCGCCCTCTGCCGTCGCACGACTAGCCCTACTACTTCCCCTGTATGAGAGCGCAGCGCCTCCTGCTCGTGCCGCTCCGGGAAGGCGAAACTGACCCTCTGGCCGGCTTGGGCGAGCTTGCCCAGTTCCATCTCCGCGCTGCCGGCCTCCCGCTCGGTTGCCTCTTGCCAGGTCGGGTAGAGTTTGTCGCCGACGCGAAGGGAGTCGACCGGGTGGGAAGCCTCCTCCGCATTGTCGGGCAGTTGCGGCGCGGGGCTGTTCAGCTCGCGCACCTCCCGCTCCATGATATGCAGAAAGCGTACTCTCACTTGCAGCTTGGTGTTGTCGTCGCCCGATAACAGGCACTGGGTCTGCATGGCGGAAGGCTCTACGCCGGCCTGGGCCTGGCTGTAGGCTTGTGGGTAAAGCCCCCCGAAGGTCCACCGCTGCCTGTTCTTCACCGACGAGGGCCTGTACGGATAGAGTATGTACCCCTCGTAGAGCACCGCCGCAACCACATTTTCTACGGGCGCCAGGTTCAAGAGACCTCCACGTCCGCCGAATCGAGCAGGCTGTCCAGAGCTTGCTCCCACGTCGGCAGCCCGCGCCTCATTTTATAGCTATACAGCCGGTCGAATGCGTCCTTGCGCAGGCGCAACCAGGCGCTGTTCGGGTAGTAGTGCTGCATCATCTTTTGCCAAACCGCCACCGGCAATCGGTAGGCGGCCTCCTTCTCCCAGGATATTTGCGCTATCTGCAAAGCGCCGTCCTCCGCTTTGTAAAAGACGGTGCCGCTGAACAGCAAAGAGAGAGGAACCTCTCCCTCGTCGAGGGCGTAGAAGTATTTGGTGGCCGCCACGTTGAAGTCGTAGGTACACGGCACCGAAAGGTCAACAAGTGCGCTGCCGGCAAAGGGCGGCACGTTCACGCTAGAGAAAGTCCACAGCATGCTATGCAGTGTTTGGCTCCAGCGGTCCGGCTCGCCGAACAGGTCGCACAGCCGTTTCTGCTCCTGTGCATCATAGCGCCGCCGCGTCACATCCAGTCTGATCTGGCACAGGAGCGCCACCGACCTGATCTGCTCTTCGGGGTCGGCGTTACCGACGCGCAGCTTAAAGGCCAGCATAGGGGCGGCGGCGAACGGGACCGCTTCGGCCCCCTCCACGCTGAAGTTCAGGTCGGGCACCCTATTCTTGCCTTTCCTGCTGTGCGGTGGGCATGAGCGGAGCGGGGGCAGGCTTATGCGTGCTGTGCTTCTCCAACCGCTCGAAGAACTCGCCGATCTCCCGCCACACCTCTGAGCCGCCGGACAAGCCGCGCCAGTTGCTGCGGATCAGCCCCACCAGGCGGTAAAACTGGTCTATCGGCACAAGATAGTAAGCGGCGCTGCTGCTTTCCCCTCTGCGCGTGCGGTTGACCAACAGCCCCTCCACGTCGGGCTCCATCTTGTCGAGCACAGGGTTATCTCGCTTGATCTCTTGCCACGACTCCAGGGTGAGCAGCGACTCGGTGGCTCCGGCCGGGCTTGGGTAGAGGGCCATAACCCGCTCCTCGGCGCTGTTATAGAAGAAGAAAGCCATCCCGACGGGAACCAGCAGTTCGTTCCACTGAGCGTCGCTCATCTGGAAGTCCATAAGAGCCGCCACATCCCTGGGCACGCGCCGGTACTTAGTCTTTGCCTGGCCGCTGAAAAGCGTTGCACAAGGGTCGCAGGCGCAGAGAAGTTGCCTGCTCTGCGGGTCGAGCAGGTGCTGATGGTGCGGGTCGGGCGCGATCTGCGCGCTGCACAGTTCGCACTGTTCGGCGGGCGTGCGCCGGCGAGCGAATCGCTGGAGGGCGGCAAGCGGGGGCTGTCCAGACTTGGGGTCTGAATCTTGGTTCAACGGTGTATCCTCGCTCTCAGTTTTTGTTCTTGATAGCGTTCGTGGGCTGTGAACCGGAAGGGAGGCCCGTGCCGGCTCAGCACCGGCACGGGCCTCTCGGCTACTCAAGGCGGGGGCATGTTCGGCATGTCGGGGCTTATCGGCTCCTCAAAGTCGGGGTTGACGCTTGTGGCGCTCCTGGCGGTGGAGGTTCCGGTGGGCCTGTCCGCATGGGATGTGCCTCCCTCGTGACGGCCCGGCTCTCCCTCTGTGCCCTTTTCCTCACCCTTCGCTGTGCCCGGCACGTGGGTTCCGCCGGATGAGCTTTGCTTGTCTTCCATATCGGTACTCTCCTTTTCTAAGGAACGTCGCTTCTACACTCAACCCTCGGCGCTATCCCGGCAGGGCCACCCTTGCCTGCCCGCTTTCCACCAGCAGTGGGAACGGTTGGAGATGGAGGTTCGGCTGGTCGAGGCAGCGCCCGGCCCGCATAATATCGTAGCTGTGCCCACACTCGCATGTGAGCGTTGCGCCCGCCAGCTTCGAGCTGGCCAGGCCGTGCCCGCAGCGTGGGCAGGTGTTGTTGTAGGCGTAGGTTGTGTTTTCCAGGCGGCAGAACAGCACATCATGGCCGGATACCCGGTTCACCTGTAGAGAGCCAGAGACGAGCGAGGCTAGGTCGCCCACGCTCTCCCAGCGGCCTACATCTTCGCCTTTGCCGTGTGCCTGCTCTTTGGCCGCGCTCTTGATGCCTCTCACCTGCGTGAGGGGTATGAAGCCGGAGGGCGGCGCGGGTTGAGGCTCCACCACCCCTTCGACCATCATGCGCGCTACGTCGGGAGCGAACTCCTGCACTGCCTCCTCGATAGCCAGCTTGAGGGTCATGGCCGACGACGGGCACCCGTGGCAGCTACCCTGCAACCGCAGTCGCACCACCCCCTCGCCGTCCACATCGAGCAACTCAACGTTGCCCCCGTGAGATGCGAGGTAGGGCCGCACCTTGTCCAGCGCCTGCACCACCCGTGCTTCCAGGCTCAGAGGGTGAAGGCCATGCAGCAACAGGAGGCTCCGAAGGAGGGTGTCGCGCCCGAAGTCGTCAATAATCTCCTGCCCCACTTCCCCCTTTTCCCAGGTGAGGTCGAGCAGCCTCTCCAACCCCGCGCCGTGCAGCGCCATGACAGCCTGCACCAACTCCTCGCAGGTAGCACGGGCCGCCGGGTCCTCGAACCGCTCGATTTCCCCC
>JBBSIX010000268.1:0-4677 GCA_038231875.1 Chloroflexia bacterium
CCATCACGGCAGTGGTGTTTGTTGGGTCTACCATCACGGCGGTGTTGGTGGGAAATGCAACTGTGTTGGTGGGTAGAACGGGTGTATCGGTGGGAGGCGCGGGGTTGCCGCCGCATGCCGACAGCAGCATGCCGGCAAGCAGGGCCGGAACTAGGTACTTCACTGGTTTAATCACAGAACTTTCTCCTTTTATTGCTAATCGCTTAGGGGCAGGTCCCCGTACCTGCCCTGGTCGTTATTTCCCGATGTTGGCGGCAAGGGTAGAGGGCAGGTACGGGGACCTGCCCTCTACCCCAAGTCCGAACACTTACTTCAAAGGGTTGTTCCGACTAGGGGTTGCTCCCAAAGTCGGGTGGGCCGATGCCCGGAAGAGGTGTCGGCCTCACCTGGGGCTTCGGTTTGGGGTTGGGATTGGGATTGGGGGTGGCATTGGGCGAAGTAGTGGAAGGCGCGGCATGTAGCTGCTGATTCTTGTCCTTGTAAGTAGTACAGCCTTTGGGCGGCGCTTCTTTCAGGAACAGATCGTACACATCGCCTTTAGCCGAACAGGCGTATGCTTTGATCAAACCCTCGGGTTGCACGAACTCGCTCTGGAACGTGCCGTCGGGGCCGCGCACCAGGTCCGCGAATTCGGGCGTACTGTAGAACTTTTCTATCATATTGTGCCAGATAACCGCCGCGCCGATAGCCCCCGTCACCGAGCGCATCTCGGCGTTGTTGCTGTTGCCGACCCACACCCCCACTGTCAGGCTGGGCGTGTAGCCCAACGTCCAGCTGTCGCGATTGTCGTTGGTGGTGCCGGTCTTGGCAGCCGACTGGAAGCTGGTCTTGAGGGGGCTGGTTGTGCCGAACTCCCTGGCTCGCGCCGAGTTGTCCGACATGATAGAGGTAATCATGTAGGCATAGCGCGGGTCCATCACCTGGGCGCCCTTTGCGTTGGGGTCAAGCTGGTAGATGGTGCGGCCTTGCGCGTCCTCGATTCGCATGATCGGGTTGGCATCCATCTCGGCTCCCTTGTTGGCAAAGGTCGAGTAGGCGTTGGTCATGTCGAGCAGAGTAACTTCGCCGCCTCCCAGCGTGAGCGATAGGCCGTACCACCCCAGACCGCGATTCAGCCCCTTGATGCCCATATCGTGGGCCGTATCTATAGTGTTCTGGATGCCCGCAAACTGCAAAGCCTTCACAGCCGGGATATTGAACGAGTTGCCCAACGACTCGCGCACCGTCACCCAACCGTGATCTCGTTTGTCATAGTTGTAGGGGATATAAGGCTTCTGGCCGGGGTTGGGGAACGAAGTCAAGGTGTCCAGCACCACCGTGCCTGGGGTCCATCCCTGTTCGAAGGCGGTTACATAGGTGATCGGCTTGAAAGATGAACCCGGCTGGCGCTCGCGCGTCGCCACGTTCACCTGGCCGTCTATCTTGGGGTCGTTGTAATCCACCGAGCCGACCATCGCCAGGATTTCCCCGGTGTTGGGTTTCATAATGACGATGGCTGCATTAGTAGCGTTCTGTTGGCGAAGCTCGGTGATGCGGTCGTGCGCCACCTTCTGAGCGGTTTCCTGCAAGTTGAGGTCGAGGGTAGTGTACACTTTCAAGCCCGACTCGATAGCCTGCGGAGGATATATCTTCTCAAGGTACTCTTTCACATAGTAGACGAAGTGGGGGGCCTTCAGCACAGGCTTGTAGGGCTTGAGAGCCACATCTTCGTTCTTGGCCGCCTGTGCCTGCTCAGGGGTGATCATATTCTGCTTTGCCATCTGGTCGAGCACGTATGCCTGGCGGCGTTTGGCGGCCTCGCCGTGCAACAGAGGGTCGAACTCGCTGGGAGCTTGGGGCAGGCCGGCCAGCAGGGAGGCTTCCGACAGAGTGAGGTCCTTTGCCGGCTTGCCGAAGTAGGTCAAGGCAGCAGCGCCGATGCCGTAGGCGCGGTGCCCATAGTAGTTCTGGTTGAGGAACATCTCCATGATTTCGCTCTTGGAGTATGTCTGCGCCATTTCTACGGCCAGGGTTGCCTCTTTTATCTTGCGGTTCAGCGACCTCTCCTGGCTCTCCGCCGGGGACAGCACTACCTGTCGTACCAACTGCTGAGTGATGGTGGACGCGCCCGACTGCCCGTTGCCGCGCAGGGTGATTGCCAGGGCGCGCACTATAGCCAGGGGGTCTACGCCTGAATTGCTGTAGAAACTGCTGTCCTCGGCGGCTACGGTGGCGCTGATAACCACCGGCGCGATCTGGTCCAGGGACAACTCCTCACGCCGCCCGGTATCCTCATCCACCAGGTCGGACAGCAGGATGCCGTTGCGGTCGTATATCTTGGTGGTCTGCACCGCCAGGCCAAAGTTGTTCTTGGAGAGAGCTGCGGGGGCTATCGAGGGGAGTTGGCTGATGTACAAGCCGGCGCCCGCCACGCCCGCGCCGATGCCCGCCCCGAACAACAGCAGCAAAAGCATCCAGAGCGCCATGCTCAGGCGCAAAGCCAGCACCAGGCCGCCCTTATTGCCGTAACGCTTCCTCGCCACCCGACTGCGGGTGTGGCCCACCCTGGCGCCTGCGCGCACAGCCCTGTGCCGCATCAGGAAATAGGGGAGAGCGCGGCTGTGTACGGAAGAACGGCTTGACGATGCAGGCGTCATGGGCGGCCCCTGGCCCAGGCGGAAGCGCATACCCAGCAGATCGCTCTCGCGCAAATGCGAGGTGGTAGCGCGGCCGGCAGCGGCGGAGGAGAGCGCAGGGTCGTCAAGCACTAACCTGCCGGTGCGCCTGCCTGCCTCGGTAGCGCCGTCGCCCACAAGCAAACCTGTGCCGCCGACGCGCACCTTTACGGGAGGAACCCCGGCGGGGCGCTCGCTGCGCCCGGCGCGACCCTCAAGCTCTCCCTCCGGCAGAGACCGCATGCCGCTCGAAGGGGCTGGGTTCTCTACCCTTGCACGCACCTTAGCTTGAGGCACAACCTTAGCGGCGTGGCCGTTGGAGCCGTTACTTTGCTTTTTGATTTGTTTATTTCGTTTGCTGACTGACATATTTTCCCACAAGATTACCGTCACCCGATTATAGTTGAAAACCGGCTGTACGTAAAGGAGGTGCGTAACCACGTTATGTATGCCGTTCCCTACGCAGGCCAAACAATAGGCCTCTTATCATCAGAGGCCCACATCTATACAATACCATACCATTGCAGGCTGAGAACCGTCAAGCACGGGGGGTTCTTGGCGTAGCCAATTCAGACCCCTACAGACCATTGTCCCATCTCACGTCTGAACACTTACTTTCTTTAGTACTTACGGGCAGGGGGTATTAGGACTTGCACATTATTGGCAGCGAGTGCCTTTTTCGTCTACAATAGCCATAGAAAGGGTAACAGTCTAAATCAGAGGCGTAAGGACAGCTTTGAGGGCGGGTTCTGCGCCTGCTCTGATCGAAGCATAGCTGCCGCACGCGCCACAATCAACTCAGTAAGCAGTAAGATGTAAGCACAAGAGGTACACATGGCCGGCACTTCCCCTAAAGGCTCACAAACAGTGGTGTTGATCATAGACCCCGACCCCTTATACCAGAGGGCGCTGCGCGATAGGCTGCTCAGGTTGGGTTACACGGCACGCTCGGTGGACGACACGGAGGCGGCTCAGGCCGTGCTGGAAGCCACCCCACCCGATTTGGTGATCGCCTCCGGCCTCACCACACAAGCCGATAGCTGGGGCGATCTGCAAACCAATCTGAACACCTGGGGCATACCCCTGCTCGCCCTCGAAGAGGACGCCGCGCAGATAGCCTCTTCCCCCGACGAGGAGGCTTTGCGCGCACAGGTGAGTGAGGCCCTCAGTTCACGAAAGCTGCAAGATGCCCTGGCTGCCGAGAACGCTCGCCTGGCCGCCGAACGATTGTTTGATACCGCGACCGGCCTGTTCAACCGGCGCTACATGATGATCAGGGTTGAGGAAGAGATCAAACGCTCGTCTCGGCACGGCTATCCTCTCTCCTGCCTTATCCTCGATATTGATAAGTTCGATGCCGTGAATGAACAGTGGGGAAACCACGTGGGCGATACTATACTGCGCGACATGGCCCACATCGTCACCCGGACCATGAGGGCCACCGACATTGTGGCTCGCTACCGCGACGATGAGTTTATCGCCTTGCTCACCGACACCGATGCCTCGGGCGCCCAGATAGCCGCCAATCGCCTGCGCGACGCGGTGTCTACCTATGTATTTAAGGCCGACCCGGACGGCGAGGCGATAACTCTTACCGGCTCGGTAGGAGTGGCTTACTGGGAGCCGACCAACCGCCCCGGCGAAGGCACATGGGAACCGCAACTGATCGCCCTGGCCGAACGCGCCCTTCGCGCCGCCAAGCTCTCCGGCCCCAATCGCCTGGTCATGTTGCAGGCAGCGTAGCAGTCAGGCCCGCTTCACAGGCCACCACACCTCCACCACCTCGGACGCTCCCGACCGTTCTGTAAGCAGCCAGCCTTGGGGTGCAGGTAAGCGCGGGGGTGCAGGGGGCGCAGCCCCATGACGGGGTGACAGGGGTGTCCCCTGTTCTTCCCCTATCTAAAAGCCCCAACCCGCGTGCGGGAGGGATGCGTGGGGTGGGTCTCTACATGCCGAGGTCCAATTTCCTCCACCCCAAGCCTGACCCTTACCACGGGCCTACAACTTTGACAACGCGGCATAG
>JBBSIX010000269.1:0-4661 GCA_038231875.1 Chloroflexia bacterium
AAATGTGCAATATGGTGCGGCTGGTGACCAACACTTTTAGGTTGGGAGCCGCCGCAAGCAGGTCGGCCACCATTGAAGCAGCCGGCGTTACCTGCTCAAAATTGTCGAGCAGCAGCAGCATCCTCTTATCTCGCAACTCTTCTTTCAGAGTTTCCAGGATGGGACGGCCCTTGATCTCTACGATACCCAAAGTCTGGGCGATGGCGTCGGCCACAAGGTTAGGCTCGCGGATTGGAGCCAGGGCCACATAGAAGACCCCATCTTCATATTCGTTGACCAGTTCGGTCGCCAATCGTAAGCCGAGGCGCGTCTTGCCGATGCCGGGAGGGCCGCTCAACGTCAGCAAGCGCACACCTAGGCGGTGTAACAGAGCAGTTAGCTCCGACACCTGACTTTCTCTTCCTATGAAGGTGGTTGTTTGGGCGGGGAGGTTGTTGGGGCAGCGAAGCTGCCTGAGCCAGGGTGCGCGGTTCTCCGTGCCGTTGGGGCTAGGTTGTCCGGCCGCCAACTCTGCGCGAGCAAACTCTACAAACGCCGCTCGCTCCTCGGAAGGGATTTGCAGATAACCCGCCAGCAGTTCCGCCATCTGCTTGGAGGGCCGGCGGTCCCCACCCTCGATCTTCACGACGGTCATCGCGGCGCAGCCGATAGCTTCGGCAAGCTCTTTTTGGGTCAACCCAAGAGCTTTACGGCGCCCCTTGAGCCACTGTCCAAATGCCGTTCCACCGTTCATTGTAGTACCTCTCTATGCTTAAATCTGCGGTCAGGCCGAGGTGTTCGCCGGCAAAGATAGAGCCGCACTCGATTCTGTATAAGCGGCTGTATAAGCGGCTGTATAAGTCATTATAGCAGAAAAGCTCTCAATTTGGGGTAACATGCGATAGAGGATAGTTTACCACAGAGCGATACCTGCCGGGGAGTTGTTTAATGACGAGACTTTTGGAGGCCCTTCAGGCTTTGGGCCTGGAAGGAGAACATTCACTCTCCGGTCGGTGGGTAAAGCTCCAAGGGGAGCGATGCTCTGTATTCATAGTCGAGGCCGCCTGGGGCAACCATTTCTACACCTGGTGCAGTAATTCGCAAGAGCGGGTAATCATGTTTTATGGCGATCCGGTTGAGGCGATACAAGCAGGCTTGAGACAGGCAGACAGCCAAAGCAGATAATACTCCTGTGAAAGGGGGAAACGCCGCCAAATTATATAGGTAAAGGCTTTATGAGACAGATACCGTAACGATGGAGTTACAAGTGCCGGCCGCCGGACCCGTGACCTGCGGCCTGTGACGCGGCAACTATGCCGCACATCCCCCACAACACCTATGCCCCATGACACCGAAGGCACAAACTGTTCGGACCAAGAGGCTGAGGAGGAGAAACCAGTATGAAACTCACCGTAATCAAACATTGGAAGCTGCCTTTCGTTGCCCTCTTTGCTATGCTGATAGGGAGTATTCTCAATCCGATGGCGGCATCATTCGCCCAGCAGTCGGACGACAACACAAAGCCCGCCCCACCTTCGGTAGGCGCCGACGTTCCACTCACCTACTTTGGCCCTCTGCCGTCGGAAGCTCTGCTTGACCCGCGAGCCAACGCGCTGGTCGGCCCCAAGCAACTGCTCAGGTCGGGCACCGTGAACAATGAAGACGGCACGATTACTCTGCCGCTCTATCGCGGCAAGATGAGAGATGGTACGCCTGTCTGGTATATCCTTACCGATACGACCGACCAGGGCAATGCCGACGCGCTGGGCCTTAACTGGTCCCCCAAGTTGGCTTACGCATCGGCAGGCGGTGTGGCCGTTCGCCTGGGCAGGCTTGAGAAAGACCTGACGCTGACCTTCACGGCCGGCGCTGTTGACTTCAAACCGGAGCGCAAGCTCGTGCCGGGCGATCAGCCCAAGCCTTTCCCGCCCAAGCAGGCCCAGCCAGGCTCGGTTGGCGACGCGAATTATACACCGCTCGTGCGTATTGAGAACGCGGGCAACCATATCTACAACGCCCCGGTCGTAGCTTACGGTGTAGACGCTTCTAAGATCAACTTCTGCAACGGCAACGTGGATTACAGCCTGGTGCATGACCGCGTAACCAAGATATGCCCCAATGGGCAGGCAGGGGGTACGGTAACGATCAAAACGACCCCGATCTTCAGCTTCGCAAAGCCGGCGCTGTACATAAGTACGGAGTCCTCTGATCCCCTTCCGGCGACTCTCGACTCGGGAACGTTCGCGCCGGCTATGGCCAACATCAAGGTGGGCTTCGACGATGGTGCATTCAGCGCCGTTGAGCGGCTCTTTGTTATCATCAACGGCCCGACCGGCAGCGATAACCCTCAGAGACAGGGGCTATTCAGCGCCTTGACCGACAAAGACAAGCAGGGTAAGCCCCTGCCGCCAATCCAGGTGATCGGTGGTATTCCTACAGTCGCACTAGACTACAGCCCTCTGTGGGACCTCAACCTGGGCGAATGGTCTCCGAACGCAGTCGCCAAAGGCTACCGCAGCCGGGTGATTGATGAGTTCCAGTTCCTGGGCCTGGTTCAAGGGGGCCATATCACCGGCCCGGAAGGCAAGCCGTTCGGCTCCACCGGCATCATTGTGAACTGCCCAATCATCATGCGCTTCCGCTAAGTAGGGCATTTAGATGATGTAAGTGTTCAGCATGGGGATCAGGGGGCGAGAACCATACGACGCGGATACCTTCCAGGTGTTGGAACAGGTGTGGGAGCGCCCCCTATATCTGCCGCCTACCGTCCGCAAAGGAGTCTAATGTGCAACGTCTTATTCTACTAACCTCAACAGCGCTGGTGCTGCTCGCCGGCTGTCTTTTCTCTCCGAACCTCTCACAAGCACAGGGAACGCAAGGCGGGAGACTCTGTTTCAATGTGCCTGGCGTCAAGGACTGCGTGGAGGGTCGTTTTCGTCAGTACTGGGAGCAGAACGGCGGCCTCGCCGTCTTTGGCTATCCCATTTCATCGCCTATGATGCACAAAACCGACGAAGGCAGCATCTTGGTCCAGTTCTTTGAGCGCAGCCGTTTTGAGCTTCACCCCAAGAATCCCCGCCCCTTCGATGTGCTGCTGACGAGGCTGGGCGACGAGCGGCTGAAGCAGCAAGGTCGGGATTGGCAGACCTTCCCCAAGGGGGCGCAGAAAACAGGTTGCCTTTTCTTTGCCGAGACGGGCCACAGTATCTGCAATCAGGAAGGAAATGTGGGCTTCAAGAGCTACTGGGAAAGCCATGGATTGCGAGAACCGCTGCTGAACCCCCTGGGCCGCTCGTTGGCCCTGTTTGGGTTGCCCCTTTCAGAACCGATGACGGAAAAGAACGCGGCAGGACAATCCGTGTTGGTCCAGTGGTTCGAGCGAGCGCGCTTTGAGTATCAGCCGAGTAACCCGACCGGGTTCAAGGTGACGCTCGGCTTGCTGGGTAATGAAACCCAGGCCACTCTGCCGCCGCCGGGAGGTGCATGCGGCGACATCGGCTTGCCCTCCGGCGCGGTCATCGAGCCGAACTGTGTAAAGGTGGGCACGACTTTTGCTATCGAAGTATCCGGTTTCGCACCCAACCAGGAGTTGAACTACTGGATCGCCGATGAGACCGGCTTCATAGTGGGAACCGTGCAGCAGGTTCGAGCAGACGCGCAAGGCCACTCTAAAGTTTCAGTAGACACACGCAACTTTTCCGGCG
This sequence comes from Chloroflexia bacterium, assembly GCA_038231875.1. Taxonomy (GTDB): domain Bacteria; phylum Chloroflexota; class Chloroflexia; order QHBQ01; family JADMIH01; genus JADMIH01. The sequence goes on from JBBSIX010000269.1 coordinate 3,684, forward strand.
CTGCGCTTGCCCCGGGGAACTACGTCTTTGTTGCGCGGGATGTAGAGGAAACGATCCTGCCGGCGACCGCGCCTTTCCGGGTTGTGCCCTAGTCGAAGCGTCAACAACGGTTCTAAGGCAAGCGCTTTGTAGCCCTTAGAAAAGCATTCAAGAGGAGTGAGTAATATGTTTAGCAAGAGAGTTATGACAACCGGTTTGGGGGTATTCTCGATGCTTGGCCTGCTTGTGGCGCCGTATGCCACGCTAGGTGCGCCAAAGGCATCAGCGCAGGCCGCAGTCAAGCCGTACAAGGTGACTATCACCAATCTTACCGACAAACAAGTCTTTTCCCCGCCTCTCATCGCCACCCACTCAAGCTCGCTGCATGTGTGGCAGTTGGGAGGGATAGCTTCCGAAGGGATGCGTATCGTCGCCGAAGAAGGCGATAACATGAAATTGATCGAGGAGTTGAAAGGCAAGGCTCAGGTGTTCACCGCCGACACTCCTCTTATGCCGGGTAAGAGCGTTACGCTCAATATCACGGTCCGCGACGGCGATGTGCTGTCGGCGGCTACCATGCTGGTGCAAACCAACGATGCTTTCACCGGCCTGGACAGTATCTCGGTTTCCGGCTCCGTTGATAAAGAAACGGCGGCATACGATGCAGGCACCGAGGACAACACGGAACTGGCCGCAGATGTGCCGGGACCGCCGTTCGACGGCCATATGCACGGCCCGCAGACCAACCCTCGGCAGCCGATCAGCCTGCACCAGGGTATCAGCGGCAAGGCCGATGTAGGTACGCAGTTCAACTGGAGCAATCCGGTAGCGCGCTACAGCATCCAGGCAGTTGAACCGCCTCCCAACTCTTCTTCTCAACCTCCTGCGGCCCCGGACAAACTCGATTGGCCTTACTACGGCAACGACCTGGGCGGCATGCGTTACGTTGACACCGACCAGATCAACCCGTCCAACGTGGCTCAACTAAAGCCTGCCTGG
>JBBSIX010000270.1:0-4637 GCA_038231875.1 Chloroflexia bacterium
AGGCGCGTGCCGAGCAGACCCACCAACAAGAGGGCGGCGACCACGGTCCAGCGGATACCGATTACCCACCGCAGCCTCTCAATTATCTCGCCGCTACCGCGCAGGTCGGTAGCGCTAATCCTTGCTTTAGTGAAAGCCGAAATCAATCCTGTTAGTCCTACTCTTGTCCGTTCAAAGCTCTCGTTACAAAGCCTATCGGTCCTGGTCACTGCTCTATCTTACCGCAGTCTGCGCCTGGAGTCAATTACCCAATATCAGTACTAAAGTCCTACTACTCTTAAGGCGTTAGTCTTACCATCGGTGTCTTTGGGTCAAACTCACTACAATAGTACACAAATATTCGTATACTGCAAGTCTGACCACTTACTAGCGCCCCGTAAGTGGTCAGAGTAAGCCATGACCCTGGGGCCACCATTACTGATGAAAATGTGCGCGTCCGTAGGGGCACGGCGCGCCGTGCCCCTACCCTTCGCAATCTCTATTTTCAGAGGAGTTGTGGTGCAGGACTCGTGGAGGATGTCGTGTAGGGGCCTGAATTGGGCCTTGCCCAAGAACCCCCCGTGCCTGCCCCTACATACCATTGTCTTACCCCAAATCTGAACACTTACGACCCTTTGCAGGTTGGCCCTCTACCCTGTTATTGTGTTATCATCAAGATACGTATATCAGGTAGGATTGGATGCCGCGTTAGGCTGCCCAGCGTGGGTGGTCCAGGGGTAACGCCACAGCGCCGGCGGCATTGGGCTGAAGGTGAAGTATATTGCGCTCGGGTAATTTGAATAACCTGGATTTTCCGTTGGCGCTTTGCACGCTGGCTTTGTGCGGCATAGGCGTTCTAATGGTGTTTAGCGCCACACGAGAAGGCGAGCACAGCTTTGTTCTCAATGATTTCGTTTTGCGACAGGGCATTTACGCCCTGATAGGCTTGCTGCTGATGCTCGTGGTAGCCCGCCTCGACTACCGTGTGCTGGAGAGCTTTATCCTGCCGTTTTACCTGGGGATAGTGGGCCTGCTGGGGCTGGTGATGCTGCTGGGGGTCACTTCCTACGGCTCGCAGCGTTGGATCAACCTGGGCTTCTTCCCAATACAGCCCAGCGAGCTTGCCAAACTTTGTGTAGTGCTGACGCTCGCCAAAGTGCTTGCCTCGCATGAGCGCGATCTGCACCGGGTGAAGTGGTTCCTGGCCGCCGTCGCGCTCGTGGCGGTTCCCGCCGCCATCGTGTACAAGCAGCCCGACCTGGGCACGGCGATTGTGCTTGTGGCGATCTTGCTGGGCATGTCGGTGGGGGCGCGGGTGCGAGGACGCATACTGATAGGCGCGGGCGTGGTGGTTTTGCCTTTGCTCTATTTCTTCTGGGGCTATGTCATGGACGACTACCAGAAGCAACGCCTGACCATTTTTCTGAACCCCGACAACGACCCTACGGGCGCAGGCTACAACATCATCCAGACGGCCATCACCATCGGCTCCGGGGGCTTGTTCGGCCAGGGCTACCTGGGTGGCACTCAAAGCCAGCTTAAGTTCCTCAAGGTGCAGTACAGCGACTTTATATTTTCGGTGGTCGCCGAGGAGTTCGGCTATATAGGCGCTATCTGCCTGATCGCGCTGCTGTTTGTGCTGGTGTGGCGCTGCTTGGTGGTGGCCTCGCGCTCAGGGGACGCCTACGGCAGCTTGATCGCTATCGGAGTGGCTACCTGGGTCGGGGTGCAGGTTTTTATCAATGTCGGTATGAATATACGCCTTATGCCGGTGACGGGAATACCCCTGCCCTTCATCAGCTATGGAGGCTCCTCTCTGATGAGCATCCTGCTGGGGCTGGGGTTGGTGCAGAGCGTGGCCCTACGCTCCAGCCCGGTGATCTTTGGAGGTAAGAACACCCGGTTGGGGGCAGGTTGGACTCGCTCGGCTCGTACCACCCTTAGGCCTCGCTGACCGAGCAAGGCTGTCTTATTGACCATTTTTAGGGAGTGGTGATATGGTGAACGCAAACGATCCGCAGAACAGGCAGAGTAACGGGAGCGCAGGCTCCGGTCCCGTCCAGGCGGGCGATGAGATAGCGCCTGCCGCCGCACTGGGCTATCAGCTTCGCAAGGGGTTGGACCGTCTTGGTTTCGAGGCCGACAAGCTGATGCGGGCCAACCGCGTGCGCCAGGAGGCCGGCCGCATCGCGGAGCAGGCAGACGAGAAAACGCTCGACCTGGGCCGCAGGGTAATAGCCCTGGCAGACAGCGGCGCGCCTCTCAACCCGGAACTACAGACCCTCATCAGCGAGGTAAAATCGCTGCTGGCGTTGGCCGAGCGCAAGAAGCTCGAAGTGGAAGCCATCAACGCCGAAGCGTGGGTGGCGCCGGAGCCTCCCGCTCCCGGCCCCCCGGCGCAAGGCCAAGGGCCGTCCCAGGCGTTGCCGACCCCAGCGGAGCAGCCCCGAATCTCTCCCGTTGCTCCCACACCCGCAGGTGCGGATGCCCTGCGGGTGTGCCCGGTGTGCCATGAACAGGCGCGCCCCCAGGCCGCCTTCTGCGCCAACTGCGGCTACAAACTGGAAGCCTAGCTTTCGCCTCTATGTCTATTTCCGAGGACATCCAGAGATACCGCGATCCGTTGAGCCGCCACGTCACCTTTGGTGGGCGGGCAGTAGGCGGCGCTGAAGCTCCTACCCTGGAAGGGGTATTTCAGTGCGTCCTCGACGGAACCCTGCACCCAGGGGTTGTTTTGTGCCACGCGAACCCGGCCTCCGGGGGCAACATGGACATGAAAGTAATGCTCGCCATCGAGGAGGCTCTGGCCTCGGCAGGTATCGCCTCACTACGCTACAACTCGCGTGGGGTGGGCTTGAGCACAGGGGCGGTGTCGCCCACGCCCGGCAAAGTGATGGTCGCGCCGGAGGGCGAGGCCGAAGCCGCCGACGTGGGGGCGGCGCTCGATTTTCTGGAGAGGCAGGAGGGGGTAGACGGCAACCGGCTGGCGGTGGTGGGGCACTCGTTCGGGGCGCGCATCGTGCTGGCTTACATCGTGCGCCACCCGGACACCCACCTGCGCGCAGCAGTGTGCATCGGGCTGCCGGTGGCCTGGCGCGACCTTAGCTACTTAGGACAGTGGCCTCACCCCAAGCTATTCGTTACCGGCGAGCACGATGACTTCTGCCCTCCCGATAAGTTGGCCGCCTTCACCGCCGGCCTCCCCCCTCCCAAGACCAATCTCACCCTGCGCGGCACGGGCCACTTCTTCGAGGGCCGGGAGGGCGACCTTGCCGGCGCAGTGCTGGCCTTTTTGCAGCCGATCTTTTAGGGGTCAGTCCCGCTCCGCACGTCTGTTTTGGTTCCATCTTTGTGGAGAACTCTATGTCAGTTGAAAAGCACTTGTTCCAGCGCGTTATGGGGTCGTTCGCCGGCGGGGTCACAGTCGTCACCGCGTTGGACAAAGAGGGCGTGCCCAGAGGCTTCACGGCAAGCGCCGTCGCCTCACTCTCCCTCGAACCGCGCATGCTGCTGGTGTGCGTGAACGAAAGCTCAAGCACGCTGGCGGTCATCGCGGAGACGGGCAGCTTCGCGGTGAACATCCTCTCGGCGGACCAGCAGCATATAGCCCAGCAGTTCGCCACCGGCACAGGCGATAGGTTCGCCGGCCTGCGCTGGCGGGCCGGGCGGGCGAGCGGCGCGCCTGTGCTGGACGGCTCGCTTGCCTACGCCGAGTGTCGCCTATCCGGTACGTGTCAGGGAGGCGATCACGTTATCCTGATGGGCGAGATCGTGGCCGGCGACGCCCACGAAGCCGAACCCCTACTCTACTTCAGAGGCCGCTACGGCCAGTATGAGGCCGTAGTAAGCCCCGTAGTCCACCCCGCCGACATTTGGGAAGTTTGGTAGGCGCGGGTCGGTGCGGAAGCAGGCTTTTTACAAAGATTTTACACGCTGCTAACGGTTCGCGCACACGTAGTAGCGTACAATAGGTATAGCGACCGGATAAGTCGTCAAGTTGAACGCGGTCGAAGTTCCATACAAAACGTAACTACGGAGGATGCAACAGACAATGACTGGATTGAAATCATATTTGACTATCGGGGCTGCGCTGGTAGCAGTGGTGGCCGGCAGCTACTTGAGTGCAGGTGCGGCGGCGGCCCCGCGTGGGCAGGGCACTCAGCCCACAGCGCAGAGCAACGACCCCCACCCGACCCGCTTTGTGGGCAAAGTGGCCTCTGTCGGGGCCTCCAGCGTGGTGTTGGAGACGCGCAACGGGACCATAACGGCAAACGTCGGCCCGAACACCTGGATTGTGGTAGATAAGTCGGGCAAAGCAGAACAGGGCACGCTCAGCGACATTCAGGTGGACAAGCCGGCTATGGTGGCAGGCATGACCACGAGCGATACGAAAGTGGTGGATGCCCGCACCGTTGCTCAGGGTGCGAAAGTGGGCGCAGTGCTGGGTGGCAAGGCAGGCAAAGAGCGCGCACGAGGCCGCATGGCGGGCAAGATGGACCATCATGCGCTCGCGGGAACCGTCAAAGCTATCAGCGGAGATACCGTTACAGTGAGCACGGAGCGCGGCAAGGACGTTGATGTTGTTGCGAACGCCGGCACTGTAGTGCTCAACAACGGGTTCAGCAGCCTGAGCAGCCTCAAGACGGGCGACAAGGTTC
>JBBSIX010000271.1:0-4566 GCA_038231875.1 Chloroflexia bacterium
CATTAAAGCTATAACGACTTTGTTTACACGGGCCCCCGAAGAACCTCCCCCGCCGCCCCTTCTATGATTAAGTACAGCCTGCCCGTTTACTGACCGCGCTTACCCTTGCCCACTCCTTTGCGGCTCAGGTATAATTAGAGGGCCGGTTGCCCTGTTAGCGGCTGTTAGCCGGTCTAGAAAGAGGGGAGTAGCTGTTTGGGAATGCTTGGTGATGTGTTGCGTGAGGCTAGGCAGGCGAAGGGAGTTTCGCTGGCCGAGGCGGAGCGCGGCACCAGGATACGCCAGAAGTACCTGGTTGCGCTGGAGGACGACAATCCTTCCGCGCTGCCCAACCCTGTCTATGCGCGCGGCTTTTTGCGTAACTATGCTCTCTACCTGGACCTCGATCCCCAGCAGGTGGTCGAACTATTCGATGAGGAGAGCCGGCCCACCAGCAGCCGCATCAAAGCTGCTCGCGGCGAACCCACCAGGCGCTCGGCAAGAGCAAACAACGCGAGCGAGGGCATCAGCATCCAGCCTCTCAGCCCGGAGCCGATTGATACCCGCGTGCGCTACGGCAGCTCCTATGTCACTATTTCGTTACTGGCCCTGCCGTTGATCTTCGTTTTCTACTTTATTTACAGCGTGTACTCAGGCCCCAGCCGTCAGGCGGTAATACCCACCGTCGTCTCGCGCCAGCCCACCGTGACGGCCCTGCCTTCTACAACCATACTGGCGGCGCTCACCCTGGTGCCGGGCGGGGGAGCCTACAATACGCCCACCGTGTATGTGCCCCAAACGCCTGGCGGCCCCCCTCCCTTGCCCCCCATAGCCGGCACTTTGACCACAACCGTCCCGGCAGGCACGGCGGTCGCCGCGCAGCCTACCCCGACTATACAGGCCGCCAATAGCATCGTGGTGAGCGTAGTTACCACCAACGACGCCTGGATGCGCGTGCTGGTTGATGGGGTGCAGCGTTACAGCGGCACTATGGCTAAGGGTTCCAGCAAGCAGTGGAGCGGCAAAAAGACGATCCGCATCCGCACAGGTCGCGCCGACTCGGTTAAGGTGACGGTCAACGGCACCGAACTGGGCTTTATGGGCGACAAGAATAGCCCCAGCCTGGTCGTAGAGAAAGAATGGGACAGGTCGGGAACAGAGAAAGTTATCAAGTAGAGGAGACTATGGCAGATACATTTTCGTTCGACGTAGTAAGCGACTTCGACAGGCAGGAGGTGGTCAACACTGTGGACCAGACCCTGCGTGAGGTCAAGACGCGCTACGATTTGAAAGACAGCAAAACCGATATGGACCTGGAGGAGAAGCAGATCACCGTAACCAGCGACAGCGAGTATCACATGGAGGCCGTGAAAGACATTCTCCAGAGCAAGGCGGTCAAGCGCGGCCTGTCGCTCAAGGTGTTCAAATTCGGCAAGGTCGAGCCTGCGGGCGGTATGCGCTACCGGCAGGTGATAGACTTGCAGAAGGGCTTGAACGAGGACGTAGCCAAGTCGCTTACGAAAGATATAAAGCAGAACTTCTCGAAGGTACAGGCCCAAATCCAGGGCGATTCGCTGCGCGTTACGGCAAAGAGCAAAGACGAGTTGCAGCGAGTGATCCAGCACCTGCGCGGCAAAGAAGCCGACCTGCCGGTGGCGTTGCAGTTTACCAACTATAGATAGCGCTGTTTAGGACGGTTTAGGATAATACATGCCCAAGTTTAACATAGTTACCCTCGGTTGCGAAAAGAACAATGTAGACAGCGAAGGGATGAGCGCCCTTCTCACAGAGGCCGGCTACGAACAAAGCGCCGCCCCGCAGGACTCCGACCTGCTGATCGTCAATACGTGCGCTTTCTTACAGGCTGCCGTTGACGAGTCGGTGGGCGAACTGCGCGCCCTGGCCGGGCAAAAGCGTGAGGGGCAGCTGCTGATATCGGCCGGCTGCATGAGCGAACGGTACGCCCAGGACGTGCCCCAGTGGGTTCCCGGCGTGGACGGCACGATCTCGACGCGCGCCTGGCCGGAGATCGTGCCTTTTATAGAGAGCCTTAGGCAGAAGGGCACGAACGGGGCAGGTGCGGCCCTGAGCGGCGCGGAAGGCAAGGCGGCGCTGGGCGCGGCGGCCGGCAGCGTAGCGTGGGCGCCGATTGCCCCTGTGCAGATGACATCCCAGCTGAAGCGATTCCAGCGCAAAGCCAAAGGGCCGAGCGCCTACGTCAAAATCTCCGAGGGGTGCGACCACAAGTGCGCCTTCTGCATCATCCCCGCCATACGCGGCAAGCACATTTCCCGCCCCGTTGACGAGATCGCGGGCGAGGCGGCCGAACTGGCCGAGCAGGGTGTGAAGGAGATAGTGCTGATCGCGCAAGACAGCACCTACTATGGGATAGACCTGGGCATGCGCGACGGCCTGGCTCGGCTGTTCGAGGCGATTGCCGAGCGCGCCCCCGGCATACTGTGGGTGCGGCTCATGTACGCCTATCCCACGCAGCTAACCGAAGGCACGATAGAGGCGATGGCCCGGAACCCGCAGGTCGCCCGCTATATAGACATGCCCCTTCAGCACGCCCACCCCGAGGCGCTCAGGCGTATGAAGCGGCCCAACGACATGGCTCGCGTCCGCCGCTTGCTTGCCTTGCTGCGAAGTGCGATGCCCGATATAGCCCTGCGTACCACCTTCATTGTGGGCTTCCCCGGCGAAACCGATGAGGAGTTCAAAACGCTGCTCGATTTCCTGGACGAGGCCAGGTTCGACAACGTAGGGATGTTTACCTACTCGCCCGAAAAAGGCACGCCCGCCGCCGAGATGCCGGGGCAGGTCTCCGAAAAGGTCAAGATGAAGCGTTACCGAGAGGCGATGATTCGCCAGCAGAAGATCAGCGCACAGAAGAACCGCCGCATGGTCGGACAAACTGTGGAGGTGCTGATAGACGGCACAGGCACGTTGGAGGACGGCAAAGGCCGCACCGTGCCGCTCTATGCGGGCCGCACATATCGGCAGGCCCCGGAAGTAGACGGCATGGTGTTCGTCAAGCCTCCACAAGGCGGCACGCTGGAGCAGGGGGCCATCGTCAAGGTGAAGATCACCGAGAGCACCGAGTACGACCTGTGGGGCAAAGCCCGCTAGCCCAGCGCCGCCAGCATCTTTGCAGGCTCGTCAGTCACCAGGCCGTCTACGTCCGCCTCGGCCAGAGCCTGCATCTCCTCCACACTGTTCACCGTGTAGACCAGCACCACCTTGCCCAGGGCGTGGGCTTGCGCGACCTGCTCAGGGTGCTGCAAGGCGACGGCGTAGAAGGGGCAGCAAGCCTGAATTTCCGGGTCGGAACTGGCGAACTGGGTCTCCTGCGGCACAAAGAGATAGCCCAGGGGTATAATGGCATCCAGCGTCCGAAGGTGGCGCACCGCCTGATGGTCGAAAGAGATGCACCAAAGGTTCTCGGCCCCCTGCATCCACATCTCGCCAATGAGGGCGACTACTTTGGCCTCTATGCCGGGGTACATTCTAGGCTCCTTTAGCTCTATCACCACGCCCACCCCCGATGAGGCGCAAAGTTCGAGCGCCTCGCGTAGGGTGGGTATCCGCTCGCCGGCGTAGTCCGGCCCGAACCAGGAGCCGGCGTCCAGCCGCCTGATCTCCTCCAGCGTAAAGCCTCCTAGCACCCCTGAGCCGTCGGTCGTGCGGTCCACCGTCAGATCGTGGATAACCACCAATTCTTCGTCCAGGGTCATCTGCACATCAAGCTCTACCATACGCACGCCCAGGCCGATAGCGTGGCGAAAAGCCGCCATAGTGTTCTCCGGCGCTTCATGGGAGCCGCCCCGGTGGGCGATGAGTAAAGGTGTAGTCAAGGCTGTACCTCCTAAAAATGGTAAAATATCGTGACGTAGAGGGCGTGTACGTCGTGCCCTCCTGTGCGAACTCTACAACCTGGGCAGCTTTTGCAGGGGCACAACAACCGTTTTGCCGCCGTTGCGGTCTATGTCCTCGCCGTGCATATAGGCGAGCGCGCCGCAGCCGGCCAGCAGGTAGTCGGCGCCGCGCATGAGCAGTTGAGCGTCATAGCCGGATATGCGCTTGCCCCGCCGCCGCAAGTAGATGCGCAGTTCGTCGCGGATCAGGCTGTGGGCATCGGGCGTGCCTTTGCCGTGTACTACTTCCAGGGCACAACTCCCGGTTCGTCCCGCTTCCAACAGGCGATTATAGGCACGCTTGAAGGCTTGCATCGCGTCCGCCACCGTATATCCATGTAGGTCAAGTTTGTATATCTGCATATATCCTGCACATCCTGGGCCGCGCTATCGGCCCGCCACGCCGTGCGTGTGCTCCCCCTGGGCGCGTACCCACCAGTTTTCCGGTGATTACCCGCATCTCAAGCTATGACAGGACACCTAGCCTGCGAAAACAGCACATACTACACTTTGTCATTCCGAGCATAGCGAGGAATCAGTAGGCGGAGTATGACACTCGGGGATAGAGCACCTGCTCTGTGTTATTCCGCACCGATTCATGAATATGCCTACTGTCATACTGGCGTACTGATTCTTCAGTTCTTGGCTGTGCCAATTCAGGCTCCTCTGAAAA
>JBBSIX010000272.1:0-4496 GCA_038231875.1 Chloroflexia bacterium
GCCCCGCCCACCGAACGCGCCACCTATATCGGGTTTCTCAATACGGTGCTGGGCATCGCCATCTTTGTGCCGGTGCTGGGGGGCCTGCTGGCCGACCTGTTGGGCTTCCAGGCGCTGTTTGTGCTGTCGTTGGCCCTGGCTGCCTCGTCCTTGCCGACGATTCGCAAGATGAGCAGCGCGCACGGCGCATAAGGTGCCGGCGTGCAGGAAAAGGAGGGGACTAAATGCCGACAAGAACCGACGGGCGTGCTCTGGACCAGTTGCGCCCGGTGACGATTACGCCCAACTTCCAGTCTTTTCCGGCGGGTTCGGTGCTCATAGAGTGCGGGCGCACGAGGGTGATATGCGCTGCCAGTGTGGAGGAGCGCGTGCCGTCTTTTCTGGCGGGCAGCGGCAAGGGCTGGGTGACGGCGGAGTACCAGATGCTGCCGTCGGCTACCCCTCAGCGCAACCAGCGCGAAACCTCCGGGAGCAAGCCGCAGGGGCGCACGATGGAGATACAGCGCTTGATAGGCCGCTCGCTGCGGGCGATAGTCAATCTGCAAGCGTTGGGAGAGCGCACCATTACGGTGGACTGCGACGTGATCGAGGCAGACGGCGGCACACGCACCGCCTCGATCACGGGCGGTGTGGTGGCGCTGGGGCTTGCCCTACGTAAAATGGAGTTGCAAGGGGCGTTTCGCAAAGGGGCGCCCCCGCCGATGAAACAGCTTTTGGCGGCGGTGAGCGCGGGTATCGTCAAAGGCACACCGATGCTCGACCTCAACTACGCCGAAGACAGTCAGGCCGACACCGACTGTAACGTGGTGATGTCGGAAGGCGGTTGGCTGGTGGAGGTGCAGGCCACAGCCGAGCGCAAGCCTTACTCGCGCGACGAACTGAACAGCCTCATGAACCTCGCCGAAGGCGGCATCAACGAATTGATGAGGTTGCAGAGGGAAGCCCTTGCCGGGTAAGCAGATAAAGGGGGAAGTTCGCTTATATAAATCTTGACAGTGTAACACTCAAGTTCGTATAATTGTAGGGCTATTACTGCTGAATGGAGTGGAGAAATGAACCTACAAAAATACACGGAAAAAGCGCAAGAGGCCGTACTCAGCGCCCGGCAGATTGCCGAAGAAAATAATAATAGCCAAATAGAGCCTGTCCACCTGCTGCTAGCTTTGTTGCAGCAGCCGGAGGGCGTTGTGCCTGGCGTGCTGCAACGCCTGGGCACGCAATCCGGCGCTCTCGCCGCCGGATTGGAAAGCGAGCTTGCTCGGCTACCCAAAGTGCAGGGGGCCGGGGTGCAGGTCTACTTGTCGGGCGCGCTCAACGAAGTGGGCAAACGGGCCGAAAACGCCGCCGCCTCCATGCGCGACGAGTATATCAGCACCGAGCATCTGCTGCTCGCCATGGCCGACGAGGCCGACAAGAGTTTTGCTGGCACGATGCTGCGAGAGGTGGGCGCTACCACCGACAAGATACTGGGCGTGCTGGCGCAGGTGCGCGGCAATCAGCGTGTGACCGACCAGAACCCGGAGGGTAAGTACGACGTACTCGAGAAGTACAGCCGCGACCTAACCGAACTTGCGAAGCAGAACCGCCTGGACCCGGTGATCGGGCGCGACGAGGAGATCAGACGGGTGATACAAGTGCTCCTGAGGCGCACCAAGAACAACCCTGTGCTGATAGGCGAGCCGGGGGTGGGCAAGACCGCTATCGCCGAAGGGCTGGCCGTGCGTATCGTGCGCGGCGACGTGCCGGAGGGTCTGAAGAATCGCAAGCTGGTGGCCCTCGACCTGAGCGCAATGGTAGCCGGCGCCAAGTATCGCGGCGAGTTCGAGGAGCGCCTCAAGGCAGTGCTCAAGGAGATAGTGGAAGCGCGGGGCGAGATCATAATTTTTATAGACGAACTGCACACCGTTGTGGGCGCGGGGGCCGCCGAAGGTGCGATGGACGCCTCCAACATGCTCAAACCGATGCTGGCGCGCGGCGAACTGCATGCCATCGGCGCGACCACCCTGGATGAGTACCGCAAGCATATCGAGAAGGATCCGGCCCTGGAGCGGCGCTTCCAGCCTGTGCTTGTGGACGAGCCGACCGTCGAGGAGACGATCTCCATACTGCGCGGCTTGCGCGAGCGATACGAGGTGCATCATGGCGTGCGTATCACCGATGGTGCGCTCGTCACCGCTGCTGTGCTCTCCAACCGCTACATTACCGACCGCTTCCTTCCCGACAAGGCGATTGACCTCGTGGACGAAGCCGCCGCGCGCCTGAGAATGGAGGCCGAGAGCATGCCGGTAGTCCTCGACGAGGTGGAGCGCCGCATCATGCAACTGCAAATCGAACGCGAGGCGCTACGCAAGGAGAAGGACCAGGCGAGCAAAGAGCGTCTCGAAAAGGTCAGTAAGGAGCTTGCCAACCTGGAAGAGAGCCGCTCCGAGTTGCGGGCGCGTTGGCAGGCCGAACGCGATTCGCTCAATGAAGTGCGAGATGTGAAGGAGCAGATCGAGCAGGCCAACGCCGACCTGGAGCGCGCACAGCGCCAGTCCGACTTCGAGCGGGCCTCGCAAATCCAATACGGCACGCTGCGCGAGCTTGATGCCAAACTGCACGAGCTTGAGGCCCGCACCGGCGACGGCAACGCCCCTCGTCTCCTCAAGGAGGAAGTGGACAGCGACGATGTGGCCGCCGTGGTCAGCCGCTGGACCGGAGTGCCTGTGGACCGGATGCTGGAGGGCGAGCTTGCCAAACTGCTGCGGATCGAGGAGCGGCTCCACCTGCGCGTAGTCGGCCAGGACGAGGCGATTACCGCGGTTGCCAACGCTGTGCGCCGGGCGAGGGCGGGCCTGCAAGATCCCAATCGCCCGCTTGGTTCGTTCTTGTTCCTGGGGCCGACCGGCGTCGGCAAGACCGAGTTGGCGCGGGCGCTGGCCGAGTTCCTGTTTGACGATGAGAATGCTACAATCCGCATTGACATGTCGGAATATATGGAGAAGTTCGCCGTATCCAGGCTGATCGGCGCGCCTCCCGGCTACGTCGGCTATGAGGAGGGAGGCCAGCTATCCGAGCCGGTGCGCCGCAGGCCGTACTCGGTGGTGCTGTTCGACGAGATCGAGAAGGCTCACCCCGACGTGTTCAACGTGCTGCTGCAAATGCTGGACGACGGGTGCTTGACCGACTCGCAGGGGCGCACGGTGGACTTCAAGAATACGCTGATCATCATGACCTCCAACATCGGCTCGCAATACATAACCGATCTGGGGCCGGGGCAAGAGGAGGTTATGCGCTCAAGGGTGAACGAGGCGCTGAGGCAGCAGTTCAGGCCCGAACTGCTTAATCGCATAGACGACATCGTGATCTTCCACCAGCTATCCCGTGAGCACCTGCGCGAAATCGTGGACTTGCAACTGGCTCGTGTTCGTGAGCGGCTGACGGAGCGGCATATCAACCTGGAGGTCACGCCCGACGCGCTCGACTTCCTCGGCAACGAGGGCTTCGACCCTGTGTACGGCGCTCGACCCCTCAAGCGGGTGATCCAACGGCGCCTGATGGACCGCCTGGCGGTGCTGATGCTTGACGGCAGCGTCCACGACGGCGACACGGTGGTGGCCGACACACAAGGCGGCAGCTTCGTCCTCAACGTCGCCGGCCGCCCCGCCGAAGAAGGCGCACAGACGGTGGCGTAGCAGTCGCCGCGTTGTCGGAAACAAGCAACCCAGGCGCAAGGGGAAACAATGTCGAACGAAAACAGCGACCGCCGCTCCAAAGTAGCCGAACTTGAAGCGGCGGTAGCCGAACTGGTGCCCGATAGAACCGAGTCGCTCATAGTGGGTGGGATGCACATGCACAACGTGCCGATGGCTCTCGTCCGTGAGTGCATCCGTCAGGGCAAGCGGTTCCAAACTCTGTATGCCGGGCCATCCGCTTCGCTGGCCGCCGACCTGCTGATCGGCGCGGGGCTTGTGGAGCGGGTGGTAGTGGGCTACATCGGCTTCGAGCATATGGGCTTGGCTCCCGCTTTCCGGCGCGCCGTGGAAGATGGGCAGGCTGAGGGCGAAATAAGGCTGCGGGTAGTGGAGGCAGACTCCGGCAGCATGGTGTCGGCGCTGGAGGCGGGGGCATGGGGCCGGCCGTTCGCTGCGCTGCCGCCGGGCCTACAGGACACAGGCTTGCCCCAGGCCTCACCCGACTTCTATCGCACCGTCACCGACCCGTTCGACGGCAGCGAGGTGTTTGTCGTGGAGGCGATACGGCCCAGCGTGGCCCTTATCCACTGCCAACAGAGTGACGAGTTCGGCAATGGTGTCTTCAAGGGCAGCCCGTTCGCGGACCGCCTTATGTCCATGTCGGCCCAGACGGTGATCATGCAAGTGGAAGCGGTTATCGGTAACGGTCAGGTGCTGAAGTATCCGGCGCAAACGGGGGTGCCGGGCTTCCTGGTTAGGGCAGTTGTACCTGTGACGTTCGGCTGCCACCCCACGTCGTCACATCGCTTCTACAACTATGAC
>JBBSIX010000273.1:0-4448 GCA_038231875.1 Chloroflexia bacterium
AGCGACCTGAGCGACGGCCTTACGAAATACAGCCCCGACGCCATCGCCAACCGCCCCACCGCCACCTCTGCTTCCCTGAGCTTCGAGCCGGGCGCGCCTCTTGCCGCCGCCGGCACAGGCAGCCGGGCGACGGCGCAGGCTCCGGGCGAGGGTATAGCGGGGTGGCTCAAGCAGCAGGAGAACGCCCTGACCGACATGCTGCACGAGCGCGATCTGCCGATCACCGCGCTGCTGCTGGGCATAGGCGTGGCTTTCGCTATGGGCGCGGCCCACGCGCTTTCTCCGGGGCACGGCAAGACGGTGGTGGCGGCCTATCTGGTCGGCAGCCGGGGCACGCCTATACACGCTGTGCTGCTTGGGCTGACCGTTACTTTCACCCACACGGTGGGGGTGTTCCTGCTGGGGTTGGTAGTGCTTTCGCTGCAACAGTACGTCGTGCCCGAAACGCTGTATCCCTGGCTGGGTTTCCTGTCGGGCATCCTGATAATGATCGTGGGCCTAAGCCTGTTCGTGCAGCGGTTCCGCCTCTGGCGGCGCTCCCGCTCGGCGGCAGTGGGCCATGAGCATACGCATACCCACGACGGCAGCACCCACTCACACGATGCCGGCTCGACGCACCATCACGATCACAGCCACGACGATCCGACCACGCCTCATTCGCACGGCGCGTTCAGCAAGCCGCATTCGCACCTGCCTGCCGACGGGCAGAAGGTGACTTTGGGCAGCCTGCTTGCCCTGGGCATCAGCGGCGGCATCATACCTTGTCCGAGCGCGCTTGTGGTGCTGCTGGTGGCGGTGCGGCTGGCGCGTGTAGACCTGGGGCTGCTGCTGATCGTGGCGTTCAGCATGGGGCTGGCGCTGGTGCTTACCCTTATCGGACTGCTGATGGTGTACAGCCGGGGCCTGTTCAACAGGGTTAAGTTTAGCGGCGGGTTGCTCAGTCGCCTGCCGATGCTGTCCGCGCTGGCCGTATCGGGCCTGGGCATTCTACTCGCGATCAACTCCCTGGGGCCGCGCTAGGCCCCTTCTTCCTTTTCTTTGTGCGCCAGATAGCTATCGTACCCCTCATGCACGTGCAGCTTGCCGTTTGCTACCTCGAGGACGCGCTGCGGGTAGGCGTGGAGGAAAGCGCGGTCGTGCGCCACAACAATGACCGTGCCCTCGAAGGACTCCAGTGCGGACTGGAAGTGCTCGCGACCTTCTATATCGAGATGGTTTAGCGGCTCGTCCAGCAGAAGCAGATTGCAGCCGCGCGACACCAGCAGGGCCAATTGAAGGCGGCTCCTCTCGCCAAGGGAGCACTCCGAGGTGCGCCGGAAAACGCCGTCTCCACTGAACAAGAAGTAGTGCAGAAAGTTGCGGGCGTCGGTCTCGTTCATCGGACGTTCGTTGAGGGCGGTTTGCAGGACGGTCCAATCGGGGTGCAGCGTCTCTTGCTCCTGCGAGAGCCTGCCGAGGCGCACGTTAGCCCCCACGCGGATCTTGCCGCCCGCCGCATGGAGCGTGCCGTCTATCAGCTTGAGCACCGTAGATTTGCCCGATCCGTTCGGCCCCACGAGGGCGATGCGCTCTCCATAGCCTACATCCAGCGACGCGCTGGAGAGGATCACCGGGCTGCCGGGGTAGCTGAACGAAACATCTTCCAGGTGCAGCACGGCTCTTCCGCTGGGTGGGGCAGGCCCGAAATCGAGCCTCATGCCCCAGGTCGCGCCCGGCTTCTCCACCCTCTCGTCCGACTCCAGGTAGCGTTCGAGCTTCTTTTCGCGGCTCAAGGCGACCTGTGCCTTCTTGCGCGATAGCCTACGCACCCCAGGCTGGCGGGGCGTGCTGTTCAGTTCGGTTGCCAGCGCCTCGCCTTTGAGCCGGTTGATGTTGCCCTTCACGCGGCCCACGTACTCTTGTTGGCGGGTCCATGCTTCCACGTGGGACTCGTGCTCTTGGCGGCGCGCCTCGGCAAAACTGCTGTAATTGCCTGTGTAGCTCTGCACGCCCGCCATTTCGGGATCGAGATACAGTATGCGTGTCACCGTCCGGTCGAGGAACTCGCGATCATGTGATACGATGAGCGCTGCGCCTGCGTAGCCGGCCACAAAGCCTTCGAGCCACTCCAGCGCTTCCACATCGAGGTGATTGGTCGGCTCATCCAGTAGGAGCAGGTCGGGTTCCAGCACCAGCAGCGATGCGAGGCCGAGCCGGGTTTTTTGCCCGCCGCTGAGGTCGGCCACCGGCGTGCGCAGGTCCACAGTACCCAGTCCGAGGCCCTCGAGGATGGCGGCGGAGCGATGCTCGCGCTCATACCCGCCAAGCGCCTCGAAGCGGGCGAGAGC
Source organism: Chloroflexia bacterium (assembly GCA_038231875.1). GTDB lineage: Bacteria > Chloroflexota > Chloroflexia > QHBQ01 > JADMIH01 > JADMIH01. Next base: position 2,328 of record JBBSIX010000273.1, read on the forward strand.
ATCGCTGTATGCCTGTATAGTGGCCTGGGGGTCTGCGGCCTCGGCTAGAGTGTCTGCGGCCTGCTGCACCTGGCGTTCGGCCTCCGCAAGCTCTTCCTGGGCCAGAGTTATCACTTCGCCTACTGTTGTTTCGCCCGGCTCATCGAATGACTGTGCCAGGTAGCCGATCTTGAGGTCGCGCGGTGATGTGACGACCGAACCGGCGTCGGGTTGCTCTTGACCTGTGAGGAGCCTGAGCAGAGTGGATTTGCCTGAGCCGTTCGGCCCTACCAGGCCGACATGCTCACCGTTGTTGATAACGAGATTGACGGTGTTGAGGACGGAATAAACGCCGTAGCTCTTGGAAAGGTTTTGTGCCTGAAGCATGGGTGCCTCCAACTGACTACTGGAGACACAGGGTGTCTCCGCGCTAACGAATAGAGATGCAGTTAGAGGTATCCGTCACGGGAAACTCCTTACTAAGGCCAAGACCGACCAGCCGCTGAGGAAGGGGCATGGTAGGGTTATTATACACCAACAAGCCGCACATGAGTAGGAGCCTAATGTTACCTGATGTGCTCAGACTCAAGCTTATTGCTTCATCGGCCTTGATACTGGACACAACTGACCCTCAATCAAGCACTGACAGGGATCGGGAAAGTCCGCCAATAAGTGCTTCATGGAGACGTCACCATTTCTCACACCTACTCCACGCCATGTTATACTATGGTCAATCAAACACAAGGAGGTAGCTATTCAGTGGAAACACAAACACTCTCCTGCAATAACTGCGGTGCTCCCATTGATGTTCCACCATCAGCGAACTTCGCTACGTGTTCGTACTGCAAAGCCCATCTTGCAATAAAGAGGAACGCAAGTACGGCTTACACCGAGGTCCTCAACCAAATTGGCGAGAACACCGGTTACATGGCAGAGGACCTTCGTTTCCTACGTCTTAGACAGCAATTACAGTACATTGATGAGCAGTGGCAGGCCCAGGATCAGCAGTTCCAACAACGGAAAAATGACTTGCAGGCCACTGTAGCCGCAGCACGAAAGAATAGTCGCATTTCTGGGGCCTTTCCTGCTCTGATATTTGGTTTCTTTCTTCTTTGTGCCTCACCCCTTGCTGGAAACTCGGCGAACCCAAGTAGTGGTCTAGTAATATTGACATTGGGTTGTTTTATAACTGTTGTTGCTTTACTAGCTATGGTGGTAGCTTTCAGTCGCCGCAGTAAAGTGAAGGCGCTGGTGAGCCAAAGTAGTGAACTTCAACAACTTCATAACGAAGCCCAAAGTGCGTACCAAAGTCAACGAGCAGAAATTGTCTCTAAACTCCATACATCTTCGTCCGGGGCTGGAGGCTAATGCTAGTCGTGTACAACTGCTGCCATTGGCATTATCTGGGTAGGTGTGCGCTTAAGTATGGTCGCTATTTCTGATGGCGATTCAGCCCGCTAGATGCTTAGGAACTGCTGCGTCTGCAAGCACAATATTGAGTCGCTTCATGTCAAAGTACCTTATCGTGAAGTTAGCAACCATACTTAAGCGCACACCTACCATTATCTGTAAATATGTAGGAAATGGCGGTTCATGAGTCGGGAACCAGGGTTGCTGATTCATCTACGTGCTGTTAAGCATCAAGTGATACATGGACGAGGCGAGAAACCGCCTACGTAGTGAACGTTCCATTGAGCGACCACTATTTGCTGTATACCAACTCTGCACAGTTCCCAAGAAACAACGATTAGACGTGAAAGGCTCAGGCTTTTTATTGCCTGAGCCTGTTTCAGTCCCTTTTTCATAGTGAGCCCGCCGGGGCTCGAACCCGGAACCCTCTGATTAAAAGGTATCATGCCTTATACGTCGTGCTACACACGTGGGAATAAGACGAAATTGTGTCCAGTTATCATCTCTAAAAAGGGTAGCGATAGTAGGTTGGAGATGATAGGTGTCTCAACTATTACATGGCTGCTCTGTGGCTTCCGGCACAGAGACTTGTACAGAACTCTTCTTACGCGCTCGGTATGCCGCAAATCGGCATCGCTCGGAGCAATAGAGCTTATGAATGAGGTGTGAAGCGTCACACCTCATCCCTACGCTTCGGTCTACGTCGCTGCTACCCCCACTTCGTTCGTGCCC
>JBBSIX010000274.1:0-4425 GCA_038231875.1 Chloroflexia bacterium
ACACGTAACGGGGTTGCTCAGTGTCATGCGCTGAGAACACACAGGAACGCATACAGGTTAGCCAACCGAGGTGCAAACATGCAGCGAATAAGCTGCGACGACGTAAAGCTGATTATATCTAAGTACGTAGACGGGGAGGCCACTCACCAGGAGCGTGATGTGGTGGACTCGCACGTTGCAGGCTGCACGGAGTGCGCCTGCAAGCTGACCGAGTACATGGAGCTTGCGGCCATATTCGCCGAAGCGCCTGTGCATGCCCCACAGCCGGAGTTGAGGGCCGGGGTGTTTCGCGGCATCGGGGAGATAAAAGAAGAAGCCCGGCGCAAAGAGAGCCTTGCCGCCGGCCGCCCCTGGTACAAGTTGCCCACAGTAGTACGGGGTTCGGGCAAAGGAGCGGCTCTGGGGCGTGAGCATCGCAGGTGGTGGAGTGCGGCAAGTCCTCTGGCGGCTCTGAGCCTGGCCCTCTGCGCCTTGTTCGCCTATATCTATATGAACGGCGCTCCCACGAGAACTGTTCGCCCCGAAAACGAACAGCCTGCAACGATAAGCTACCCGCCTGTGTCCACCATACCGGCTACGGTAGTCTACTCCAGCCTGCGTACCGGAGGAAGCGCAATTGGGCAGGGTGGCGTGCCGCCTGCCCTGGGTACGGTCAACGTCAAGCAGGCAAGCCCCCCTCCGGCGGCCTCGGCCAGCGTTGTGGTGCCGGGGGCCTCTACGGTGGGCGGAAGCGGAAGCATAATGCTCCGACTTCAGCAGCTAGCCCCTGTGCTTGAAACCGGCACGGCCTGGCATCGCCTGCACGACTCGCAGTTTGACTACTCTATCTCCTACCCGAGCAACTGGTGGACGCAGGTGCGGGGTAACAGCCGCTTCTTCTACCCCTGGGGGCAGGGAGGGACGATGCATGCGCCCTACTGGGTTGACATGCGTGTCGCGGCTAACCCACAACACCTCGATGCCGCCGGCGCGAACCAGGCCATGTTCCGAGGCGAGGGCAAGCTGGAAGGCGATAGCGATCATGCGTTGTGGCTGCGCCACGCCTCCGGCACCGATGCGGCTATCAGCGATGAACTTTACGCCTTCGACCAGGATTTCATATATACCCTGCGCTTGACCGTTCCCAAGAGCAGCCCGACGGGCGATTTCTCGATACGGTGGAACGAGGCGCAGGCCGTACTCAGCAAGATGAGCCTCAAGCTGGCCCTCAAAGACCCCGCCGGCAGTGCGTTGTTCCTCAACGGCGGCGACCTGTGGGCGGTAGACTCCGGCGGGCAGACCGATGCCCAGGTAGTATGGCGGGGCTACGGCACGCAGTGGGTCAAGCAGTTCGTGCTCTCGCCCGACGGGGTGCATGCGGCGGTTGCCGCTACCGACAAGAGCGATGACCCCTGGGCCAAAGATGTTTATTTGAGCAAGCTCGGTTCTTCTCCCTCTGAGGCTCAACTGCTTATGTCGGGCGGAGAGGTTCACGACATCGCCTGGTACGGCGACCGCGAACTGCTGGCGATTGCCGCGCTGGGCACACAGGGCCTGGGCATCTACCGGATAGAGTTGCCGTCCGGGGGCGGCACGGTGTCTTCCCCTCAACTACTTGTGGCCCTGGGCGGCAATATGGCCGGGGCCAGGGGCCTGTCGGTGTCGCCGGATCGCCAACTCGTCACCTTCCTTGCCCCTCTAGGCGAGAGCATGGGTACGGACATATATGCGGTGCGTCCCGACGGTAGCGACCTGCTGAAGGTAGTATCGCACACAGAGTCGGTGGCTTACAGCATGAACGACCGGCTGATAACCCCTGAGACGCAAGCCATCAAGTCCTACGCGTGGGTGGACGGCAAACTGGAACCGGAAGCCGGGGGCTACCTGTTCAACCTACTGTATGTCGGCGGCAACGGCGACAGCCCAACCTTCTACAGGGGCGGCTACCTTTACAGTGCGCCGGCGGCGGGCAAGCAGCCCGCGCTCGACCCTGCCTTGCTTGGAGTAAGCGATGCAGACCAGGTGCAGATAGTACACACAGCCTACTCACCGTCCGGCAAGGTGGCTTTCTCCGGCTTTTACATCTACAAAGGCTTCAAAGTGGAGACGCTTGCGGGGCTTTGGACGGCGGACCTGTCCGGCGGTAAACTCGTCAATGTAAAAGCGCTGCCGGTCCCCAAAGGCTCGTCCGGGCTATCCGACCTCCAGTGGTCGCCCAACGGCAACTCGCTGATATATCGCGAGTTTGTGCCCAGCGACGACGCCAGCCTTGCCTCGCGTTATGACGGCCACACCCCCTTCTCGATAGTCGAGTTGGACCCCACCAGCGGCGAAAAGACGGTGCTCTTCGGCAACGTTAGCCGCTAGCCCGGCTGTTGCGGCTGATTAAGGTTGCTCTCCCGCGTCGTCGGGGTCGCCGGTATCGCTGCCGTCTGTTACCCAACCTTCCGTGCCGGCCACAACAGTAGAGCCGGAGCCGGTCCCGTAGGGGGTGCCGGGTGGGCTGCTGTAGGCCGCCTCATCCGCCGTGTTTTCGTCCGGCTGCACGGTGCTGTTCGCTTCCTCGGCTATTTGCCTGGCGATGCGTGGGATTTCCTCGTTGGACGTATAGTCCATAGCTCACTCCTTTTCGGGCTGTACCGGGATGCATTGGAAAGGAGTGGGAGCAAGAAGCATACCTGTACCTGCCGGGGGCCTTGCACGCCCGGCTTAATGATGGCGGCGCGCAGTTGCACCAACTGGACGACGCGGGCGAAGTTTAGTATAATAGGGCGAAATGCGGGAGTATCTCAGTTGGTAGAGAGTCTGCCTTCCAAGCAGAATGTCGCGCGTTCGAGCCGCGTCTCCCGCTCCTATGCAGAATGTAAGCCTAAAGCTACATTCTGCTTTTTTGTTGCTTGAGCTTACGTATCAGTGACGGCAACGTAGCGTTTGCCTGCCCTTAAAGTTGACATCACGCCCTTCTTGTGCCATACTGAGCCTGTCGCCGGTCCAACGGCGGGCCGCACTGAGCGATGGCTGCTCCTTCTTTCTTGAAGGCGGCCTTTTTTGTTTGCCGTCATACACAGTACAGTACAAAGTAGGGAGCATACGGCTAAAGTAGATTGCAGTCGAATATGGACAATGGGGGGAAGAGATGGAGATAATACAAAACCAGCACCCGCTTGCGGGCCTGCGTAAGGACGAGCAAACCGGCCATTATTGGGTGGAGGATGGTTATAGTCACCAGGCGAACCGCTACAAGATGCACGAGTCGTGGCTTGACGAGGACGATAACCTCTGGATAGACGGTCAGGCCGTAGACCGTGCCGGCCGAGAGGCGGACCAGGAGTTAGAGGCGGAACAGACTTAAAGGGCAACAGGTAGGAGGCGTGCTCCTGATAACAAAGGGCAGAGGGGTTCTTGTTGCCTGCATACAGTATACTACTCTAGAAATATATCCTTCCAGACTAGACGAGAGATAAGAGGTCACGTACCATGCAAGAGCAGCCCAGTCAATCGGCACACCCGCCTCAACAAATATTCTGTCCCAACTGTCGAGGCGGCAACGACCCGGAGGCGCTCTACTGCCGGTGGTGCGGCGGCGGCTTACGGGGCTTCGCACAAGCTGCCCCCATCCCGACCCCCGTCAAGAAGCCCAAGAAGCGAAGGCTCCTTACCATTTTGTTCTTGCTTGGCCTGTTTACATGCGTCATATTGAGCATGGCCCTAATGTCTTCGCCGGCGACCCAGACCCGCCGCGCCCCTACGACCGACAAGAGCGCCGGGCTCGCGGTCGCCGGCAGCCCAACAACAACGTCGACACCCCAGCCTGCCGTGCAGGGACCCTCCTATGCCGAGTACAACGGTAAGCACAAGACCATGACTGACGCACAGTGGGCATCCTACATCAAGACGCTGGATGGCAACGTCATCTCGGATTGGCAGGGTTGGGTGTACGATGTGGTTCGCAAAAACGACAGTGTGTACAACCTCAAGATTGATCAGGATGGCCCCGATGAAACGCTCGCTGTAGGTGATGTGGTCATCCAGATACCCGCCTCAGAAGCGGAGAAGTTCAACAAACATCAAAAAGTCACCTACTCCGGCACGATTGACCACATTGACTGCGCTATCGGCCTATGCAAGGTCATTGTGGTTGATGCGGTGATCACCCCCTGAGCTTGTGTGTGGCGGCTCGGCCAGGCTCTGTAGAGGGCACACAGGCCAGGCTCGGCTAGGCTCAACTCCAGCCCTGGATTAATATATTTCTAGAGTAGTATACTGTATGCAGGCAACAAGAACCTCTCTGCCCTTCGTTGTCCAAACCGGCCATTACTGGGTGGAGGACGGTTATAGTCACCAGGCGAACCGCTACAAGATGCACGAGTCGTGGCTCGACGAGGACGATAACCTCTGGATAGACGGTCAGGCCGTAGACCGTGCCGGCCGAGAGGCGGACCAGGA
>JBBSIX010000275.1:0-4399 GCA_038231875.1 Chloroflexia bacterium
GGACGGTAAGATGTACGTGGCCGACACCGGCGGCAGCAGGGTGGTCCGCATCAGCCGCGACGGGCAGGTAGAGGCCGAATTCACACAGGTCATCGGCGGTATAGAACCTATTGAACAGCCTGTAGATGTGGCCGTCACGGCTAAGGGAACGCTGTACGCGATAGACCTGCGGAGGCGCATAGTGCGCTTCAACTCGGATGGGCTGATAGACCGCACCTGGACGGTTCCTATGGGCGTCACGAACGGAGGCAGCCATATCGCCATCTGGGGCGACCGAATAGCCGTGACTAACCCCGACAGCAACATCGTAACAGTTGTAGACTTGAAGACCGGGGCGGTTAGTGCCCTCACCGGCAAAGACGACGCGCCCCTCAACTTGTCCGGCACAACAGGCATTGATGCCGGCGAAGACGGCCTCCTGTACATCATGGATGCCGGCAACCGCCGAGTAGTTATACTCGACAAGGCCCCATAGCGCAGATTCAGGGTCTACCCGAAGTCGGAATCTTTACGCAACACCTAACTGTCCTACGTGCGGTGGGTTGACATAGTGGTGGGAATGTATCACGAATTTGGCCCAAAAACCGGCTTGCTGGTGGGGCAACATCTCCTGGAATCCGATCGTTTCCACCACTCTGGTGGGGGAATTAAAACTCGCCCACCGTTTGTGGGACAGTTACCCAACTATACCTTGTTTGTAATCAGCACCCTAATCTTGTAAAATCATAAAGAGCAATACTCGATAGTCGGCACCGGACCGGAAGAAACATACATATGTAACGTCTAATGCCAGGGAGGGCGATGTGGCGGGCAAAGAGATCAGCTTGAGCGCACGAGACATGGACAAACTAATAGATTGGATGAGGCGCACGGGTCGCCCGCAAACTATCCATTCCCTTGTCGTCCGCTATCTTGAGATGTTGCGCGAGGAACATGGGGTCAGGGACGAGGAAAAGAAGTAAGAGGAGTACCAGGCGTGATGGATACAGAAACGCAATTGGCGTTCGTAGGAACACTCGAAGAGCAAGAGCTGGCGGCCCGCGCGTTTGAGGTAATGAAGCGCAAGGGGATGCTGTTCGGGGCCAACGCGCCTATCAAGATGACTGCCGAGGCTGTTGCTAAAGCCCTCACTAAAGCCGGCGGCCCCATGGCGGGCGATGATCCTGCCAGGCTCGCCCCTGCGGTCGCGCTGGCGTTGGAGCACAACCCGGAGGTGTTCGCCAAAAGCGGCAAAGACTTTGTAACCACCAAAGCCGGTCGTGCCTACCATACAGGTGAAGCGCCCGCGGAGTCCGGCTCCCACACCTTCAAGGAGCGCCTCAACACAGGGGCCACCACCCTTAATGCCGACGCTTCCAGGGAGTACGCCGAGACGTTGGCGAACCGAGCCGCCGAACGCTCGGCCTTTATAGATACGCTGGCCGAGCTTCCCGCGCCCCCCGCGCCTCTCAACACTCCTCACCTGCCGCCGCAGCCGACGCGCCCCATAGAGTTCCAGACGCTTATTCCGCAGCACCTTATTCCGCAGCCGCCCCCGGTGGAGGAGCCGGAAGAGGAAGAGGAAGTGGTCCAGGCCCCCGCCCCGCAGCGTGCAGAGCCTGCGGCAGCCCAGGCAGTTCAGCAGGCTCCAACAGCCCCGGCGCCCCCAGCGCCCGCTCCCACAACCGAACCGCCTCCTCAGCCCGCTTCAACGGCAGCGTCGGCGCCGGCGCCCGCACCTGCGGCTCCGGTGGTTCCCGTTGCACCGCAGCCTCCCGTTCGCGAAGCGCCCCAGCGAGTCGAAGAAGCCGCAGCCGCCGCTCCGGCAGCTACGCCGCCCACATCAGCCGCAACGCCCGCAGCGCCGGCAGCGCCTGCCGAACAACCTGTGGTTGAGAAGCCTGAACCCGTGCCCCCGGCCACCAAACCGGTCGAGGTGTCGAAACCTGCCCCGGTCCCAGCTTCGGCCCCCGCTTCGGCCCCCGCTTCGCTCATGCCCAAGAACATAGGGCCTGTGGAGGTGGAGATAGCCGCACCCCAGGGTGTGCTGACTGTAGATATTAACCGCTCGATAGAGGAGATTCTCCAAGATGAGGCTGTAGCCTTCGCTCTAGAGGGCATGCTGTCGGCTGCGGTCGAAAAGGACAGCCGTCTGTTCCGGTTCGGCTCCGACTTCTTCCCTGAAGATGCCGTCGAACGGTTCAGCAAGGGCGACTTCCGTCGCATCCGCGAGTATCTGGAGGAGGAGGAAACAGGAGGCGTGGCCTCGGACCGCGACATCGTGGCCGATGTGCTGGGCCGCCGCTTCGATCAGCCCGATTACGAACGCGGGCGTTTCTCCCTCGACTATCGCTTGCTCAAGGAGAAGAAAGAGTTCGACTTTGTGGGCATTGACAGCGACCGCCTCTGGATAATCGCCAACTCCTCGCCCGCCGCATCGCCTGCGCGCAAAGCCGCCGAGATCGGCCAGGATTACCGTTATCTGGAAGATACCGATGTGCAGGAAAAGGCAGAGGAACAGGGCGAGGTCAAGTACGGCCCGCTTGACTACTCGCTGACTTACTATGAGTACGAAAACGGCGTGCTGCCCTACGACCGGAGGTTCAAGGGGGTCTTCCCCGGCCCGGTGTTCGAGGACCAGCGTGCCTCTCTTATCCGCTTCGAGATACCCCAACTGTACGGCGCGCTGATCGGCGAACTGCGCTACCCCACCGGCAACCGGGGCGGCTTTATCATGGGCCTCAACGAGCTTTTCACCGAGCATATGGTTCCCGGCGCGAAGTTCCAGATAGTGCCCACCGACCGGGGCGAGGATATATTTGAAATCCGCTTCAATCAGATCAAAGAGCGCGAAGACAACTTGCTCCAACTCGACGAGCGGCGCGGGCGCTATCTTTTCCGCCCCGTGTCCTACACGGTAGAGACCGACCCCGCTATGCTGCTCAGTGAGGAGCGCCTCGGCAAGCTGCACAACCACAAGAAGTTGGACGAAGCAGACCGCAAGAAGCCGGAGGTGATCGTGGCCAACGCTTTTGAGGCTGTAGGGGAAGATAGCGACGGCAAGCTGTGGGCGCCGTTGGAGGACATCTACCCCATCGTCAATGTTGAGCGGCCTATCTCCCGCAGTTGGCTCAAGCTCCTACTCACCGACACATACCCGTTCTTCTACCCGGACGAAACCACCGAGGGAGCTTACTTTTACGACCCCTCAAAACGAGAAGCTTAGAAATCGGAAACCAGCAAGGAACCTAAATTGGCAACATTCAGAGAAAAATTGCTTGCAGCAGGACGGGGCAACCCTCCTGCTGTCGCTGCGCTTACCTTCCTCAACGACCTGGGGGGCGAAGAACGCACGATTCTGCGCGAGGAGTGGCCCCGGCTCCCCTCCGAACGTCGCAGGCACATCGTGGGCGAACTGGTGCAGATGGCCGTGGACAATATCGAGCTTGACTTTCGCCACACCTTCTTGAATGCCCTTCTGGATACCGATGCCGATGTGCGGCTGACGGCTATCGAGGGGCTGTACGAAGATGAGAGCCGCCTGTTGCTTGGGCGGTTGCTCGACATGGTGCGCCGCGATCCCGACACCCAGGTGCGCGCGGCATCAGCCCTGGCCCTGGCCCGCTTTGCCTTCATAGCCCACTGCGGCAACAAACTGGGCGACGGGGGCGATAAGCTGCGCCGTGCGCTGCTCGAAGTAGCGGAAGATCAGGCCGAGGGGCCGGACGTGCGGCGTCGCGCTATCGAGGCGCTGGGCTACTTTCACGGCGACAAGGATGTGGAGAGGCTTATCATCCAGGCCTATGAAAGCGGTGGGCATGAGGCCGAAAGCGCTCTCTTTGCGATGGGCCGCAATCTGGACGCGCGTTGGCAGGTTGTGGTGCTCGACGAACTAGAGAGTAAGCGCCCGGCCATGCGATACGAAGCCGCCCGCGCCGCCGGTGAGATGGCCCTGGAGGATGCCCTGCCGATGCTGGTTCGCCTGGCAGAGGATAAAGACACCGAGGTCAAGCTGGCCTCTATCTGGGCGCTTGGGCAGATAGGCGGCAGGCCTGCTGCCGAGGCCCTGGCAAAAGCGAGTAAGAGCACCGAACCCGCCGTGCGTGAGGCCGCTCGGGAAGCTATGGACGAACTCGCCTTCAACGACAACCCACTCAGCGTGTAGCGGCCAACAAGCCACCGCCGCTCCCTGATCCTGGTGATTGCCCACATCTTTTTGCAGAACAACGCATGCAACCCACACTGGTTGCGTTCACCCTCCACTACCTCTTGTCATTCTGAGCAATCATGACCCTCCTGCCACAACCGACAATGAACATGGGCGCGTCCGTAGGGGCACGGCGCGCCGTGCCCCTACTCTATTTTCAGAGGAGCCTGAATTGCGAAGCAAGAACTGAAGAATCAGTACGCCGGCATGACA
>JBBSIX010000276.1:0-4393 GCA_038231875.1 Chloroflexia bacterium
AGTGCAGTATTTCCAGCGTGCGGTGTTTGAATCGCACCCTGAGAACCAACCGCCCTTCGATGTGCTCCTCTCGCAACTCGGCAAGTTCCAGCTTGAGCACAACAAAAGCATGATGGCCGGCGAAAAGCCCGACTATCCCGGCGCTAAGGCCGACCTGACCGGCGCGGGCGCGACCTTCCCCGAACCGATCATCAACGGCAAGTGGATCCCCACCTACACCGGCATGTACTCCGGCGTGAAGATCAACTATCAGGGCATCGGCTCAGGCGGCGGCAAAAAGCAGATCACCGCTAAGACGGTAGACTTCGCCGGCAGCGACTCGCCCCTTACCGATGCTGAGTTTGCAGCGGTGGGCGGCCCCGACAACTTCATGCACATCCCCTGGGTGATGGGCGGTATCGTGCTGGTCTATAACCTGCCCGGCGTCACCACCCAACTGAAGTTCGATGGCCCGACTGTGGCTAACATCTACCTGGGCAACATCACCAAGTGGAACGACCCCGCTATCGCCTCGCTCAACCCCGGGGTCAACCTGCCTAACAATGCCATCGCTGTGGTACACCGCTCCGAGGGTTCGGGCACAACCGACAACTTCACAGACTACCTGAACAAGGTGAGCGATGAGTGGAAGAGCAAAGTAGGCCGGGGCGCTTCGGTGCAGTGGCCCGTAGGCGTGGGCGCACAGGGCAATCCCGGCGTGACCCAGTTGGTCAAGCAGACGAGCTATGCCATCGGCTATGTAGAGGTGTCGTTCGCCAAGAGCAACAATGTGGCCTATGCTCTTATGAAAAACAAGGCAGGCAACTTCGTTGACGCCACAGCAGCCAACGTATCGGAGGCCGCCGACGGCGTGCTCAAGGCCAATGCTGTGCCCGCCGATCTGCGCTACACCATCACCGACTCGCCCGGCGCGAACGCCTATCCCATCGCCGCCACCTCATGGCTGCTGACCTATGTGGACCAGCCTGATGTAAACAAAGGCAAGGCGCTCGCCTACTTCGCATGGTGGGCCGTACACGACGGCCAGGCCTTCTCCGAGGCTCTTGGCTATGCACCGCTACCCAAATCCATACAGGAGCGCTCAGAGGCCCAGATCAAGAGGATGAAGTGCGGCAGCGGCCCTTGCTTCCCGTAGCGCCATGCTAAACCTAGTCCCAACAAGGTGAGTCTGGCCGTCCTCCTCGGCTCGGCGAACCCAACAAGGAACCTCAAGGGCGGACCTGTAACAAGGCTCGCCCTTGAGGGTTCCGCAGAGAAACCTATGCAGGAGAACGCCTTTGCACGCACTCCTTCAGCCCTCAATTCGCGGCACTTAGCTTTTATATACACAGTGACGATTCGACCCATTTAGTATAGAATGGCACAGGCACACCCAACCTAGTCATAATAGAAGCGGGTACTTGATGAAAGATATAAAAGAACTGACGGAGCAAGAATCGCAGACGCCGCTAACCCTGCCCGCCGACACTCAGTCGCCCATGATAGGTGTAGAGCGCGCTACGGAGATAAACACGGCGGGAGCCTCTGCCGTAGTGCCCCCACCGCGTTCGCGCAACCTGGGTGACAGGCTGTTCGGCGGCACGGTACGCACGGCTGTGTGGATATTCTTGATCGTGCTGGCTGGGGTCACGGCGGTGCTGGTGGTGCAGTCGTGGCCGAGCATCCAACATACCGGCCTGGGCTACTTTGTAGACTCGGTGTGGAACCCCGTTACCGAGGAGTACGGTGCGGCTCCCCTGATCTTCGGCACGGTGCTGGTGGCGGGCGTGGCTATGCTGCTGGCGGGTGTGGTGGGGCTGGCGACCTCTATCTACCTGGTGGAATACGCCCCCCGCTGGATACGCGAGCCGGTGGCCTTTCTAATTGAACTGCTTGCCTACATACCCAGCGTGGTGTACGGCTTGTGGGGCTTGCTGGTGATGGCCCCCTGGCTCCAACACACCATACAACCCTGGTTGAGCGAGCACCTGGGCTTTATCTCTTTCTTCAACGGGCCGGCCTATGGAGTGGGTGTTATGGCCGCGATCCTGATCCTCTCGATCATGCTGTTGCCCCTTATCGTATCGCTGTCGCGCGAGGCGCTTCTGCTTGTGCCCGACAGCCAGCGAGAGGCGATGCTGGCCCTGGGCGCGACGCGATGGGAGGTGCTGAGACACTCGGTGCTTCCTTACGCTCGCGGGGCGATCTTTGGGGCTATCATCCTGGCGCTGGGCCGCGCCCTCGGCGAGACGATGGCCGTTGCCATGACCATAGGCGGCGCGCACCGCCTCCCCAACAACCTTTTCGACCAGGGGTATACCCTCTCCAGCGTTATCGCCAACGAGTTCAACGAAGCCCCCTCCGACCTGTATGTGTCGGCCCTTATCGAAGCCGGGCTGGTGCTCTTTATGCTCACCGCCCTGGTCAACATGGGGGCATATTTCCTATTGAAGCGTATGAACAAACTGCGGGGCGCATAGGGGGTACATCTAGCTACTGTGAAATAGGGGTGCCATGCAAAGCCCATGACGGGGATGAGCGAAGCGGGGGCCGGTGCCCACACTTCCTCCTTACTTCTCCTATTTTCATTGGCGGTGGTGGCATGAGGGTCATGATTACTCGGACAAGGACAAAGGACTTATGAACAACACAGGGAGCCTTCGGGCCGGCAGGAAAATAGAGGTAAGCGCAGCCAGTAAGGCGCGGCGCAGGTTTATGAGTGGGTTCGCCTATTTCTTCACGGCCCTCAGCACGGTGGTCTCGCTGGGGCTGCTGCTCTACTTGCTGCTTTTCCTGCTGCTCAAGGGAGTGGGGGCGATCAACTGGGAGTTTCTCACAAGCGATGCCCCGCCTGTGGGCAACGAGGGCGGGGGCGGTATAGCCGCCGCGCTCACCGGCACGGGGCTTATCATATCTATCGCCTCACTGATTGGCATACCCCTGGGGCTGCTGATCGGTATCTACCTATCGGAGATAGCCTCCCCAACCAGCCGGTTCGCCAACGTCGCCCGCATCGCGGTTAACACCTTTACCGGCATACCCTCCATCATTGTGGGCATATTCGTCTATGTAGTGGTGGTGCGCCCGATGCACAGTTTCTCCGCACTGGCGGGCGGGATAGCGCTGTCAATCATCATGGTGCCGATCCTGGCGCGCACCGCAGAGGATGTGATGAGGCTTGTGCCGGGCAGTATCCGCGAGGCGGGCATGGCGCTTGGCATACCCACCTGGCGCGTTATCCTGGGCGTAGTAGTGCCCGCCGCCCGCGCAGGCATCATCACAGGAGGAGTGCTGGCCGTAGCCCGCGTTGCCGGGGAGACCGCCCCGCTCATCCTCACTGCCCTGGGCAACGAGTTCGTCAATCTCAACATACTCAAGCCCACCGACGAACTGACCTTACGTATCCTTAAGTACGCTCGCGGCCCTTTCGAGGTGTGGCACGAGCAAGCATACGGCGCGGCCTTCGTGCTGGTGGCGGGCGTGGCTTTGGCCGCCCTCCTCCTGCGCCTCACTACGAGAGGCCGGGGTATAAAGATACACTAGAGCAAAAACAGGGGAGCATAGGGAAAAGGAGTGCGGGGGTGGTTCTTGGGCGATGCCCAATTCATCCCTGACGGGTTGCGGGGTGTTCTCACAATTCTGCCTTTATTTCCCAACACCTTCCCTGAAGTTGCGCTAACAACAGTCCGAGGTACGTGGGGGCATAGGATATAATGAACGCAAGCAATATCAAAACAAACGGCAGGGGGGCACGGATGGCTGAAACAGAGCCGTCGAGGGCTTTGTCTATCGGGTTGAAGCCGGTGTTCGAGGCGAACCCGAACGCCGGCGTGAAGGTCAGCAGCAGGCATCTTGACTTCTACTACGGGCAGAAGCAGGCGCTGTTCGACATAAACCTGGATATACGCGAGCGGCAGGTAACGGCGCTGATCGGGCCTTCGGGGTCGGGCAAGACCACTTTCTTGCGGAGCATCAACCGCATGAACGATGTAGTGCCCTCGGCTCATGCCCAGGGAAGCATCAAGATGGACGGTCAGGAGATACTCAGCCCCTCCGTCAATGTGGTGGAGTTACGCCTCCGTGTCGGCATGGTCTTTCAGCGGCCCAACCCCTTCCCCAAGAGTATCTACGAGAATATAGCCTATGCCCTCCGCGTGCATCGCTATCCCAAGCAAGAGATACCCGACCGCGTGGAGCGCAGCCTGCGTGAGGCCGCCCTGTGGGACGAGGTGAAAGACAAGCTAAAGAAGTCGGCAGTGGCCCTTTCGGGCGGGCAGCAGCAGCGACTGTGCATCGCCCGCGCCATCGCCCTGCGCCCCGAAGTGCTGCTCATGGACGAACCTGCCGCCGCCCTCGACCCTATTGCCACCGGCAAAGTCGAGGACCTGATTATCGAGCTAAAGAAGCAGTACAC